>NZ_JBIARL010000001.1:0-259489 GCF_042889835.1 Streptomyces sp. NPDC002463 | reverse complement strand
GCCGGGCCCCCCCGTTTGGTTGTGGGGGCGGCGGCTCCCCGCCTCCCCACGCCTGTTGGGTCTTTTTTTTACAACCCCCCGGGGGGGGGGGGGGCCCCCCCCACCCCCCCCCCCCCCACCACCGGTGTCTCCGCTTACGTTCTTCCCGCTGCGGGTCACCGGGACGACGGTGGCCGCCGTCAAGGGAGATCGGGGGTGCACGCGTGCGGATCGGAATGCTTACGGACGGTGGCTACCCGTACGCCACCGGTGAGTCCGGACGCTGGTGCGACCGGCTGGTACGCGGGCTCGGACAGCACTCCTTCGACCTCTACGCCCTCGGCCGCGCCGGCACCCCGCTGCCCCTGCCGCCGAACGCCCGCGTCGCCCGCACCGCCGACCTCGGCGGCCCCGACGCGCCGACGCACGAGCGCACCGGCCTCTGCGAGCCGCGCGCCTCCCGCCGGGCCTACGGACGCCAGGACCGGCGCCGCTTCACCGAGGCCTACCACCGGCTCGTCACCGGACTCTGCGCCGAGAACGCCGAGGACCCCGAAGGCGGCGAGACCTCCTTCGCCGACGGGCTCTACGCCCTCGCCGAACTCGCCCGCGAGCGCGGCGGACTGCCCGGGGCCCTCCGCTCCGACGACGCCGTCCGCGCCCTGGAGGCGGCCTGCCGCGCGCCCGGCGCACGCCGGGGCGCGGCCGCCGCAGGGCTCGCCGACCACCTCGCCTTCGCCGAGCACCTGGAGCGCGCCCTGCGCCCGCTCTCCCTCGACTGGTACGAGGACGACGCGCTCGCCGCCGCCGACCTCTGCCACGCCGCCGCCGGCGGCACCACGGCCCTCCCCGGGCTGCTGGCCAAACGCTTCTTCGGCACCCCGCTGCTCGTGACCGAGTACGGCGTACCGCTCCGCGCCCACTACCTCTCCACGGCCGGCGCCGACCGCTCCACCCCCCTGCGCGCCCTGCTCGCCGCCCTCCACGGCCGGCTCGCCGGCGAGATCTACCGGCAGGCCGCCCTCCTCACCCCCGGCAATGCCCACGCCCGCCGCTGGCAGGAGAAGTGTGGCGCCGACCGGGCCCGTATCCGCACCGTCCATCCCGGCATGGCCGCCGACCGTTTCGCCGAGGTCGGCGAGGACGAGGAGAGCGGCGACCCCGCCACGCTCGTCTGGGTCGGCCGCGTCGAACCCGCCAAGGACCTCATCGGACTCCTCCACGCCTTCGCGGAGATCCGGGCCCGACAGCCCGACGCCCGGCTGCGGATCGTCGCCGTGCCGGACCGCGACGGCGGCGTCGGCCACCTCACGTACTGCAAGGGGCTCGCCGCCCAGCTCTTCCCCGACGAGGCCACCGGGGCGCACGCCGTCGGCGAGAACCCCGTCACCTTCGAGGAGCTCGGCGGTCCCGAGGCGCCCACTCTCGAGGACACCTACGCCTCCGGTGCGCTCGTCGTCATGTCCAGCCTCGTCGAGGGCTTCCCCGCGAGCCTCGTCGAAGCGATGTTCTGCGCACGGGCCACCGTCTCCACGGACGTCGGCGCCGTCGTCGAGATCATCGGCGGCACCGGCCTCGTCGTCCCCCCGCGCAACCCCCGGGCGCTCGCCGACGCGTGCCTCGCGCTGCTCCGCGACCCCGAGCGCCGTCACCGGCTCGGCGCCGCCGCCCGCGCCCGCGCGCTCGAACTCTTCACCGTCGAACAGAACCTCGCCGCGTTCCGCGGCATCTACCTCGAACTCCTCTCCCACGCGCCGGTCCGCCACCGCCCCGGGGACGGCGTCCCCTTCGCCCACCCGGCCGAGGCCCATGTGCCAGGCAGCTGGGCGAACAAGGCCGTGACCGCCGGGACAGGAGCCCCCGATGCCTGAAGGAGACACCCCCATGCGCGGCTCCGCCGCCCCGACGAGCCCCGGAGCCTGGGACGCCCGCTCCGAAGCACTCCTCGGCACCCCCGCCCTCACGGCGGCCGGCACCCTCGACCTGCGCGCCCCCGCCCCCGAGGACCCCGTCGACGCCGCACCCTCCGGGATAGCCCCGACCCCGGGGGCGGCCTGGACCACGCCGGAGGTCCCGGACCCGGATCCGGCGGACCAGGAGTACCCGGACCCGCACCCGGCTTCGGACCACGCCGCCGTGACGGGGCCGGCCGACCCGAACGACCCTCTCCAGGCACCGGACCGGGCCGACATGCCGCACCCGGCCGAATCCGAGCACCGCACCGGCCCCCGCGCGGACGTCACTGCGCACCTGCCCGCACCCGTCCTCACGGACACCGCCCCCGCCCGCCCCCGGAGCCGGCGCGGCCACGCCGACCCCGTCAAAGTGCTCATGCACCGGCACCGGGAGCTCTGCGAGCGGGCCGTCGACCCGTTGGAGATCGCCGCCGGACTCGAAGCGCAGGGGTTCACCGACCGGACCGCCGCGCGCTTCCGGCACCGGGACGTGTTCTCGCTCGCCGAGGAGCTGTACGCGCGCGTGCCGCGCGGACAGGAGAAGCCCGCGTCCGCCGCTGAGCCGGAGCGGGCCCGTGCGCCCTGGGCGCTCGCCGTGCTCGCCCCCGGCGGGGTCGCCGGGCTGGCCGGGCTCGGACTGACCTTCAGCTACGGACCCGTACGGACCGCCGTCGGCGCCGCCGGGGCCCTCGCCCTCGGCGGGGCGCTGCTGCTCGCCGTCCGACAGGGCCCCTTCCGCGCCCCCGACGGAGCGGCCGTGCCCGCCGCCCGGCTCTGGACCCTCTGGCTCCTGGCGTACGCGGTCGGCGGCGACGGACTCCTGGAGCAGGTCCTGAGCGGCGGCCCGGACGGGTTCTGGGAGCTCGCCCCCGCGCCCCTCCTGGGCCTCGCCCTCGCCGTCGCGCCCGCCGCCTGGGGCGCCCACCTCTTCGCGAGCCGGGCCCGCCGCCGTATCGCCGACAGCCGTGGCCTCGCCGACTTCGCCGCCACCATCCGGCCGCTGCTGCTCGGCACCGTGACCCTCCAGCTCCTCGCCCTCGCCGGCCTGCTCGCCCTCACCGGCTCCGGTCCCGGGGCCCTCGCGCTCGGGGCGCTCCTGCTGCTCGCCCGGCTCCTCACCGTCCACGGCCACCCCGAGACGGCCTCCGCGGCCCTGGGTGCCGCCAGTGCCGGCGAGGCCCTCGCCCTCGCGAGCGTCCTCGCCGCCCGAGTCCCCGTCCCCGGCTTCGACGCGCTCGCCGTCCCGGTGCGCGCCCTCGTCGGGGCCTGGGGCCCCGGGGCCGTACCCACCCTCGTCTGCGGCGCCGCCGCGCTCGGCCTCCTGGCCCACGCGACCGGCTCCCTCGCCCGGGCCTCCGCCCACGCCACGCCGTGAAGAGCCCCACGAAGACCTCCCCGTGAAGACCCCCCCCCACGAAGACCCCACGAAGACCCCGCCCACCCGCGGAGCCGACGCCGCGGGCGTGCCCCGTCCCCTCTCTCATCACCCCGCAAGGAGACAGAAGACCATGACCCCTCAATCCCAAGGACCGGCCGGTCGGCACGTAGGGGCCGCACGATGAGGGTGCTACTGCTCGGAGCCAACGGCTTCATCGGACGTTTCGTCGCCGACCGGCTGCTCGCCGACCCGGCCGTCCACCTCACCGCGCTCGGCCGGGGCGACGACGCCGACGTGCGCTTCGACCTCGCCTCCGGCAGCCCCGGCGCGCTCACCCGTTTCCTGGACGCCGTCCACCCCGGCGTCGTCGTCAACTGCGCCGGAGCCACCCGCGGCGGCGCCCGCGAGCTGACCCGGCACAACACCGTCGCCGTCGCCACCGTCTGCGAGGCCCTGCGCCGCAGCGGCTGCGGCGCCCGGCTCGTCCAGGTCGGCTGCGCCTCGGAGTACGGGCCGAGCCAGCCCGGCTCCTCCACGGCCGAGGACGCGATCCCGCGCCCCGGCGGCCCGTACGGCGTGTCGAAGCTCGCCGCGACCGAGCTGGTCCTCGGCTCGGGCCTCGACGCCGTCGTCCTGCGGGTCTTCTCGCCCGTCGGTCCCGGCACGCCCGCCGGCTCCCCGCTCGGCCGCCTCGCCGAGGCGATGCGCCGCGCGATGCAGGCCGGGGACGGCGAGCTCAAGCTCAGCGGCCTCGGCGTGCAGCGGGACTTCGTCGACGTACGGGACGTGGCGCGGGCCGTCCACGCGGCCTCGCTCTCCGCGGCGCAGGGCGTCGTCAACATCGGCACCGGCCGCGCGGTCAAGCTCCGGGACGCCGCCGCCGTCCTCGCCCGGGTCGCCGGCTACGCGGGCAACCTGCACGAGCTGGACGGCCCGCACGGCATCCCGCAGCGCCCGATGATCGGCGCCCCCCGCACCGAGGGGACGATCGCCGAGCAGCTGGCCTCCGCCCCGTACCCGTACCCCGACGGCTGCGGGCCCTGGCAGCAGGCCGACGTCCGCACCGCCCGCGACCGGCTCGGCTGGCGGCCCCGGATCAACCTGGAGGAGTCCCTCGCCGACATCTGGATGGAGGCGGCGTGTCGCATCTGACGACGACCACGGCCACCGGGGCCCTCCAGGCGCTCGGCTTCGGCGTCCCCGGCTACGCCCATCCGCTGCTCGCCCCGGTCGAGTGGGCCGAGCTGACCCGTCCCGGGACCCCGCTGCACTGGGCGGTGCTCAACGTGGCGGACGGCCCCGGGAGCCGGCCCGACCCGCACTGCCTTGAGGCGGCCGGGAAGCTGCGGAACGCGGGGGTCAAGGTCCTCGGGCACCTGGACCTGGCGTACGGCGCCCGGCCCTTGGGGGAGCTCGTCTCGGACGCCCACCGCTTCCTCGACTGGTACAAGATCGGCGGTTTCTACCTGGACCGCGCGCCCGCCGACCGGGCCGACCTGGCCGGGACGCGGCGGCTCACCGCGACCCTGGAGGCCGTGCTCGGCGGCGAGGCCCATCTCGTCCTCGCCCACGGCACCCACCCCCACCCGGGGTACGCCGAGGCCGCCGACCAGCTGGTGACCTTCTCCGGCTCCTGGGTGGACTACCGCTGGTCGCAGGTGGCGGAGTGGACCGCCGAGTACACGGAGGCCAAGTTCGTCCACCTCGTCCACGGCGTTCCGCGCACCCACCTGGACGAGGCGCTGCGGATCGCCCGCTGGCAGGGGGCGGGGACGATCTTCTTCACGGACCGTCCCGCGCGCATGGGGCAAAGCGACCATTTCCATACGCTGCCCGGCTACTGGGACGAAATCGTCTCGCGGATCGGACCGGGTGTCTCGGAATGAGAAGGGGCGTGGCAGTGTTACGGGGAGAACAACCGTACTGACATCCCGACCACCGGAGTCCCCGTGTCGCTGCCACCCCTGGTCGAGCCGGCTGCCGAGCTCACCGTAGACGAGGTCCGCAGGTACTCCCGCCACCTGATCATCCCGGACGTCGGGATGGACGGGCAGAAGCGGCTGAAGAACGCCAAGGTGCTGTGCGTCGGCGCCGGCGGCCTCGGCTCCCCGGCCCTGATGTACCTGGCCGCCGCCGGCGTGGGCACGCTCGGCATCGTGGAGTTCGACGAGGTCGACGAGTCGAACCTCCAGCGCCAGATCATCCACAGCCAGGCCGACATCGGCCGCTCCAAGGCCGAGTCCGCGAAGGACTCCGTCCTCGGCATCAACCCGTACGTGAACGTGATCCTTCACGAGGAGCGGCTCGAGGCCGACAACGTGATGGACATCTTCAGCCAGTACGACCTGATCGTCGACGGCACGGACAACTTCGCCACCCGCTACCTGGTGAACGACGCCTGCGTGCTGCTGAACAAGCCGTACGTCTGGGGCTCGATCTACCGCTTCGACGGCCAGGCCTCGGTCTTCTGGTCCGAGTACGGCCCCTGCTACCGCTGCCTCTACCCGGAGCCCCCGCCGCCGGGCATGGTCCCGTCCTGCGCCGAGGGCGGCGTCCTGGGCGTGCTCTGCGCGTCCATCGGCTCCATCCAGGTCACCGAGGCCATCAAGGTCCTGGCCGGCGTGGGCGATCCGCTGGTCGGCCGCCTGATGATCTACGACGCCCTGGAGATGCAGTACCGCCAGGTCAAGGTCCGCAAGGACCCCAACTGCGCGGTCTGCGGCGAGAACCCGACCGTCACCGAGCTCATCGACTACGAGGCCTTCTGCGGCGTCGTGTCCGAGGAGGCCCAGGAGGCGGCGCTCGGCTCCACGATCACTCCCAAGCAGCTCAAGGAGTGGATCGACGCGGACGAGAAGATCGACATCATCGACGTCCGCGAGCCGAACGAGTACGAGATCGTCTCGATCCCCGGCGCGCGCCTGATCCCGAAGAACGAGTTCCTGATGGGCAACGCCCTCCAGGACCTCCCGCAGGACAAGCGGATCGTCCTGCATTGCAAGACGGGTGTCCGCAGTGCGGAAGTCCTCGCGGTGCTCAAGTCCGCGGGCTTCGCGGACGCGGTCCACGTCGGCGGCGGCGTGATCGGCTGGGTCAACCAGATCGAGCCCGAGAAGCCGGTCTACTAGGACATGCGGAAGGCCCCGGACCGTCGATGCGGTCCGGGGCCTTCCGCATGCGCGGGACCGGTCACTTCTTGCAGACCGTGCCCGAGGCCGGGACCTTGCCCTCGAGCAGGTACGCGTCCACCGCCTTCTTCACGCACGCGCTGCCGCTGTTGTACGCGCCGTGGCCCTCGCCCTCGTACGTCAGCTCCACGCCGACGCCCTTCCCGAGCGCGTCCACCATCGACCGGGCGCCCGCGTACGGCGTGGCCGGGTCGCCGGTGTTCCCGACGACCAGGATCGGCGCCGAGCCGGGCGCCGAGACGTCCGGGTGGTCCCACAGTCCCGGCACCGGCCAGTTCGCGCAGCTCGCGAGCGCCCAGCCCATGAAGTCGCCGAAGACGGGGGAGGCCTCGCGGAACTGGGGAAGCCGCTCCTTCGCCTGTCCCAGCGTGTAGCGCTCCTTGAAGTCCACGCAGTTGATGGCCGCGTTCGCCGCCTGGATGTTGCTGTAGGAGCCGTTCTCGCCGCGTCCGTTCATCGAGTCGGACAGGGAGAGCAGCAGCGCTCCGTCGCCGCCGTCGGCCGCGTCGAGCCCCTGCTCCAGATACGGCCAGAACTCCTTCGAGTACAGGGCCTGCGCGATGCCGTTGGTGGCCTGCGTCTGCGTCAGCTGCCGGTCGCCGATCCCGGGGATCGGCTTCTTGTCGAGGGACGCGAGGAGGTCCATGATCCCCGCCTCGATCTCGGCGACACTGGTGCCGGGCAGGGTGCACTCCTCGCCGCGGTCCACGCAGTCCTGGGCGAAGTTGTCCAGCGCGAGCTGGAAGCCCTTCGCCTGGCCGAGGGCGCCGTCCTCGACGCCCGCCTCCGGGTCGACGACCGCGTCGAAGACGGCCCGGCCCACGTTCTTCGGGAACATGTGGGCGTAGACGCCGCCGAGTTCCGTGCCGTACGAGATGCCGAAGTAGTGCAGCTTCTCGTCGCCTAGGACCTGGCGCATCAGGTCCATGTCCCGGGCCGCGTTCTCCGTGCCGACGTGCGGCAGGGCCGCGCCCGAGCTCTGCTCGCAGCCCGTCGCGTACCGCTTCTGCGCGTCGGACAGCGTCCGCTCCTCGGCGGTGTCGTCGGGCGTGAAGTCCAGGGCGTAGTAGGCGTCGAGCTCCTTGTCGGTGGCGCACTCGACGGGATCGCTGCGGCCGACCCCGCGCGGGTCGAAGGAGACCAGGTCGTAGCGGCTGCGCAGGCTCTCGTAGTCCTTCGCGAAACCGGGCAGGCCGGTGATGCCGGAGCCGCCGGGCCCGCCGAAGTTGAAGACGAGCGAGCCGATGCGCCGGGAGGCGTCACGGGCCTTGGCCCGGATGAGGGCCAGTTCGATGGTCTCGCCCTCCGGCGCCGACCAGTCGAGGGGCGCCTGGAGGAAGGAGCACTCCCAGGCGGTGCCCCCGGGCAGCGGGGAGGGCGCGGCCCCGCCGCCCTCGGCGGCGGACGGCGCCGGACACGGCGCCCAGGACAGCTTCTGCGAGGTCAGCGCCGAGAGCCCGGAGCCGGTCGGCGTCACCGGCTCCGCCGCACCGCTGCCCCCGTCCGAGCAGCCGGCGGCGAGCAGCACGGTGGTGGCGGCGAACAGGGCGGCACGCTGGGCGGCGGAGTTCGGCATAGGCCCATCGTGGTCCGCCGCCCCCGCCCCCGCGCGGGACGGAGGTCCAAGTGGGTGGCGCGCCGGATCCCCTACAAGGCTTCCCGCTTGGTCAGCCAGTTGAAGCAGATCCACCCCGGCAGCACCGGGAGCCACAGCGTCAGCAGGCGGTACAGGAGCACCGCCGGGGTCGCGACCTCGATCGGCAGGCCGCCGACGGTGACCAGGCCGACGGTGAGCGCGCCCTCGACCGCGCCGACACCGCCCGGGGTGGGCGCCGCCGAACCGAGCGCGTTGCCCGCGAGGAAGACGACGGCCACGGTCGCGTAACTGATCGTCTGGTTCCCGTGGCTGAAGGCCCGGATCGAGGCGTCCAGACAGAGGACGAACACGAGGGTCAGGAACAGCATCCCGCCGATGCCCGTCGCCAGCTTCAGGGGCCGCTGGAGCACGTCCAGCATGCGCGGCACCACACCGGCGAAGAGCGAGCGCAGCCGCGTCGACACGAACTTGCGCATGAACGGGATGGCCGTCACCACCAGGACGAGCACCGCGACCGTCAGGAGTCCGGCGATGACCGTCCTCGACGGGGTGAACGACCGCGACTTCTCCGTACCCGTCAGATAACCGAAGGAGAGCAGCAGCAGGATGTGCGCCCCGAGCTGGAAGAGCTGCGAGGCGCCGACGCTCGCGACCGCGAGCCCCGGGCGTACGCCCGTGCGCTGGAGGAAGCGGGTGTTGAGCGCGACGCCGCCGACCGCCGCGGGGGCGACGATCTTCACGAAGGAGCCGGCGACCTGCGCCGCCACCGTCCGCCAGAACCCGACCCGCTCGGGCACGAAGCCGAGCAGGGCCATCGCCGCCGCCACGTAGCTGAGCGCCGAGAACAGCACGGCGGCCGACACCCAGCGCCAGTCCGCCTCGCTGACCGTCGACAGCGGCGTACGGGCGATCTGCGAGAGCAGGAAGTACGCGGCGACCGCGCCCGCGATCATGCTGACCAGGGTCCGCGGCTTGATCCGCTCCAGACGGACCGGCTCCACCGGGGCCTGCGGACGGATCAGCAGCACCTGCTGCCGGATCTGCGCGAGCAGGTCCTCCTCGCGGGCCTCGTCCAGGGCGGTGTCCAGGGCCCGCTTCTCGGCCTTCTTGTCCGCCTTCTTCTCGGCCTTCGTCTCCGCCCGTACGGCCTTCCTGTCCGCCGCCGCCTCGGCCTTGGCGAGCTCCCGCTCGTGCTTGGCCGCCTCCGAGGCCGCGAGCACGGCCTCGCGCTCCCGCGCGGACCGCTCCCGCGCCAGTTTCCGCAGCGTCGCGCGCGTGGATCGGCTCAGGGCGATCGGCTGGAGCAGCGGCAGACAGTCGGCGACGCTGTCCGGGCCGAGCACCTCGACGGCCGCGGCGACCGCCCGCTCCGCCCCCACCCGCAGACCGAGGGTGGTGAGCAGCTGGGCGATGTCCATCCGCAGGATCAGGTCGCCGGCCGCGATCTCGCCGCCCCGCAGATCGGTGAGGATCACCCTGCCGGAACGATCCACCAGGATCGCGTCCCCGGTGAGCCGGCGGTGCGCGATCCGCCGCGACTGCAGCGCCCGGACCTGCCGCCAGGCGCTGTGGGCCAGCTCGTCGGTGATCTCGGCGTCGTCGAGCGAGTCCAGGCTGCGGCCGCCGATGTGCTCGTACACGAGCATCACGGCGTCCGGGCCGAGCTCCGAGGTGGCGATCAGCTTCGGTGCGTTCGCCCCGGCGGCGATCGCCGCGTACGCGAGGAGCGCCTCCTGCTCCAGGGCCTGGCGCAGCGAGACGATCGAGCGGCGGGTGGTGATCGTCCGCAGCGAGATCCGTCGCCAGGCGCGGTAGAAGAAGCCGTGCGCCTGCTGCTCGCGGTCGACGACGGTGACGTCGAGCGGCGGCCCGTCCTCCAGGGTGACGATGTACCGGCGGCCCCGGTCGCCGCTGTCGGCGGAGTCGGGCACGCCCTCGGCGCGCAGCGCGGTCACCGGCCGGAAGCCGACGCGGCGGAGGCCGGCGAGGAGGGTCTGCCCGGTGGGCCGGACGTTCGGCGAGCCGACCGCGTACAGCGTGCCGTACGCCACGGTCCAGCCGATCAGGACGGTCAGGATGATCGAGAGGGCGGTGGTGTAGCCGGCCACCAGCATCGTGAACGCGTCGAGCAGCAGCACCACCCAGAGCGACACCCGCCAACGCGGTCTGCGGGCCATGCCGACGGCGGTCATGTACGCGATGACCGGCGCGAGGTAGTTGTGCACCGGGTCGGTGAGCCCGCCGCCGGACTGCGGCTGGGTCAGCGCGTCCTGGATCGTGCCGGGCGCGGCCTGGGCGACCCAGAGGTCGGTGGCGAGGGTCACGCCGTGCGCCAGGACGGCGGCGAGGACGCCGTCGGCGATCCGCAGTCCGTCCCGTTTGATCAGCCGCTCGATGGCGAAGGCGACCGGCACGAGCAGGACGGCGATGGACGAGACGAGACCGGCGATCTTGACGAACACGTCCGGGGTGCCGGTCGCGCCCTTGTTGATGTCCTGCTCGAGACCCGAGGTCGTGGCGTGGGCGAAGGCGGCGACGGCGATGACGAGCCCGATGGCGAGCAGGCCGACGAGGAGCCGCATCAGGTCGGAGGGCCGGTGGACGCGGGCGGCGAGCAGCGGCTCGTCACCGGAGACCCGCTCGGGCATGTCGGGCTGAGCCCCGCCGGGAGGCTTCGTGTCCTGCCCCATCACCATGTCCGTCTCTGCCTGTGCGTCTTGTCGATCACGTTCTTGTACGTCTTGTTCTTGTACTTGTCGCTCTTGATCTCGTATCACCAGTCACCGCCCGGACGATGGTGGCACGAAGAGCTGCCGCGCGGAGGCATCAGGGCCATGTCGGTGGGGTGAGGCAGGATGATGCGGATGAGCATGGAGGAGCCCGTGGGGGAGACCGGAGAACTGCCCGAGTACGCGGAGCGGGTGCTCGACGTCGCCGACGCGATCCCGCCCGGCCGCGTGATGACCTACGGGGACGTCGCCGAGTGGCTCGGCGAGGGCGGACCCCGCCAGGTGGGCCGCGTCATGGCCCTGTACGGCGGGGCGGCGCCGTGGTGGCGGGTGGTCCGCGCCGACGGCACGCTGCTGCCCGGGCACGAGCTGCGCGCCCTCGGCCACTACCGCGAGGAGGGCACCCCGCTGCGCGCGGCGGGCCCGTCGGCCGAGGGACACGTGCCGAGGATCGACATGCGGCGGGCGCGCTGGGACGGCGGCGCGGACTCCGGCGAGGGTGCCGGAACTCACACCTGAGGGTCCCGCCCCGGTCGGCCCGGCCAGGACGGGCCCGTGAGGGTGGACGAGGCGCGGAGTACGGCTCGTCGGCGGCGCGCTTCGCGTAACGTCTTCGCTCGCGTCTCCCGAGGCGGCGGTCACGGCATACGGCCGCCTCACCCGCACCACCACACCCACCAGGACCGGCGATCCACGTGAGCTCCTCCTCCACCACCCGGCGTACGCCGCCGCACCAGGGACAGCCGTACCCGGGTCCGGGACGGCAGCGGACCCCGGGCGCGTACCGACTGGTGCGCACCACGCCGGCCCCGCTGGATCCCCCTCAGCTGGACGCAGTCCAGCGGCACGTGGTTGACCACACCGGCGGACCTCTCCTCGTCCTCGCCGGACCCGGCACCGGCAAGACGACCACGCTGGTCGAGGCGGTCGCCGCCCGCATGGAGAACGGCGCCGACCCCGAGCGCCTCCTCGTCCTCACCTTCAGCCGCAAGGCCGCCGTCGAACTCCGCGACCGCATGGCCGCCCGGCTCGGCGGCCGCCGCCCGCCGCAGGCGACGACCTTCCACTCGTACTGCTACGCCCTGATCCGAGCCCACCAGGACGCCGAGCTCTTCGCCGAACCCCTCCGGCTGCTCTCCGGACCCGAGCAGGACCTCGCCGTCCGCGAGCTGCTCGCCGGCCAGATCGACCTGGAGAAGGCGGGCCTCGGCCGGGTCCGCTGGCCCGACGAACTCCGCGCCTGCCTCACCACCCGCGGCTTCGCCGACGAGGTACGGGCCGTCCTCGCGCGCTCCCGCGAGCTGGGCCTCGGGCCGGACGCGCTCGCCCGCTTCGCGGACCGCGTCGGCCGCCCGGACTGGAAGGCGGCGGCCGGCTTCCTCGCCGAGTACCTCGACGTCCTCGACCTCCAGGGCGTCCTCGACTACGCCGAGCTCGTCCACCGGGCCGTACCGATCGCCCGGGACTCCCGCCTGCCCGCGTACGACGCGATCTACGTCGACGAGTACCAGGACACCGACCCCGCGCAGGTCCGGCTCCTGCACGCGCTCGCCGGCGGCGGCCGGTCCACGGTCGTCGCCTTCGGCGACCCCGACCAGTCCATCTACGCCTTCCGCGGCGCCGACGTGAACGGCATCCTCGACTTCCCGTCCGCCTTCGGCGGCGCGACCGTCCAGGTCCTGCGCACCTCCCGCCGCTCGGGCGCGGAGCTCCTCGGGGCGACCCGGCAGCTCGCCCAGCGGATGCCGATGCCCCGGCTCCCCGCCGACAAGGTCCGCGCCCACCGCGAACTCGCCCCGACCCGGGGCGGGGGCCGGGCGGAGGCGTACACGTACCCCACGGCCTCGGCGGAGGCCGAGAACATCGCCGACCTGCTGCGGCGCGCGCACCTGGAGGACGGCGTCCCCTGGCAGGACATGGCCGTCCTCACCCGCGCCGCCGGCTCCCTCCCCTCCCTCCGCCGAGCCCTCACCTCGGCGGGCGTCCCGGTGGAGACGGACGCGGCGGACACCCCTCTGCGCCACGAACCGGCGGTGACGCCGCTGCTTCTGGCGCTGAGGGCGGTGGCGACCGTCGTGGGCGGGCGTTCCCCAGGGGCGGAACGGGTGGGCACACCCCACGACGGCGCCACACCCGCCCCCGACGGCGAGCCCCGGGACGGCACCGAAGCGGCGACCTGGCTCCTCGTGGAGACGGCGCTCGAACTGCTCGCCTCCCCCCTCGCCGGCGTGGACCCCGCCGACCTCCGGAGACTCGGCCGCGCCCTGCGCGACGAAGAGCGAGCCGCAGGCAACAAGGTCCCGCCCCCCTCCGACGTCCTGCTCGCCCGGGCACTGGCGGAGCCGGAGCGCCTGGTCGCCCACGACCCCGCGTACAGCAGGGGCGCCCACCGCCTCGGCCAACTCCTCCAGGAGACCCGCGCGCTGCTCGACGCCGGCGGCACCGCCGAGGAGGCCCTCTGGGTGCTCTGGCAGGGCACCCCCTGGCCCGGCCGCCTGGAGCGCGCCGCCCTCCGCGGCGGCCCCGCCGGGCGCAACGCCGACCGTGACCTCGACGCCGTCTGCGCCCTCTTCGAGACCGCCGCCCGCGCCGAGGAGCGCGTCGGCGGCCGGGGCGTCCTCAACTTCCTGGAGGAGCTCGACGCCCAGGACATCGCCGCCGACACCCTCACCCGCCGGCACACCCGCCCGGACGCGGTCCGCCTGATGACGGCCCACCGTTCCAAGGGCCTGGAGTGGAGCTTCGTCGTCGTCGCGGGCGTGCAGGAGGGCCTCTGGCCGGACCTCCGCCGCCGGGGCTCCCTCCTGGAGGCCGACCGCATCGGGCGCGACGGCCTGGCCGAGCCCCTCAGCCCCGGCGCCCTCCTCGCCGAGGAGCGCCGGCTGTTCTACGTCGCCGCCACGCGCGCGCGTGACCGGCTCGTCGTCACGGCGGTGAAGGCCGCCGCCGAGGACGGGGACCAGCCGTCCCGCTTCCTGACCGAGCTCGGCGCCGAGCCGAAGGACGTCCCGGGCCGCCCGCGCCGCCCGCTCGCCGTCTCCGCCCTGGTCGCCGAGCTCCGCGCGACCACCGTCGACCCGGAGGTCTCGCCGGAGCTCCGCGAGGCGGCCGCCGACCGGCTCGCCCGGCTGGCCGCGCTGACCGACGAGGACGGCCAGCCGCTGGTCCCGGCCGCGCACCCGGACCGCTGGTGGGGCCTGTTCGAGCCGACGCACAGCGCGACGCCGCTGCGCGACCGCGAGCGGCCGGTGGCGCTGTCGCCGAGCGCGCTGGAGAACCTGGTCTCCACCTGCTCGCTCCAGTGGTTCCTGGGCCGTGAGGTCAAGGCGTCGGCCCCGGCCACCGCCGCCCAGGGCTTCGGGAACGTCGTCCACGTCCTCGCCGACGAGGTCGCCTCCGGGCGCACCCCGGCCGACCTCGACGTCCTGATGGCCCGGCTGGACTCCGTATGGGACGCGCTCGCCTTCGACGCGCCCTGGAAGTCGGCGCAGGAGAAGCAGCACGCGCGCGTGGCGCTGGAACGCTTCCTGAGCTGGCACGTCATGGACCGCGGCGGCCGTACCCCCGCCGCATCCGAGCACGGCTTCGACGTGACCCTGGAGGCGGGGGAGTACGAGGTCCGCATCCGGGGCTCCATGGACCGCGTCGAGACCGACGAGCACGGGCGCGCGTACGTCGTCGACTTCAAGACCGGCAAGTCTGCCCCCACCAAGGACGAGGTCGCCCACCACCCGCAGCTCGCCGTCTACCAGCTCGCGGTGCGGGAGGGCGCCCTCGACGAGGTCTTCGGCGGCGAACGCCCGGAGCCGGGCGGCGCCGAACTCGTACAGCTGCGGCAGGCCGCCCCGAAGAAGGAGGGCGGCGACGCCCTGCCGAAGGTCCAGGCGCAGGAGCCCCTGGCCGGGGAGTGGGTCGGCGAGCTGCTCGCCAACGCGGCGGGCCGGGTCCTCGACGAGCGGTTCACCCCGACCACCGGCCAGCACTGCACGACCTGCGCCTTCCGGGCCTCGTGCAGCGCCCAGCCGGAGGGCCGCCAGGTCGTCGACTGACGTCCTCCGGGTGCCGTGTGCGGAGCGTCACGTTCCTTCCCGTACATCCTTGCTGCCGCCTCGCAGGTCCATGTCTTCGCAACGCCCGAGTAAAGGCGTCGTCAAGACGAGCTGTGAGAACCGCCGCGCGAGACGGCTGTGAGGAGTGCACGCATGAGGGCCAACAGGAAGCTCTGGGCGGCGGCGACGGTCTGCGCGGCCGTGGTCGCGGGTGTCACGGGCTGTTCCACGGGCGAGGACAAGGCCGCCGACCCCTTCGCGGGCCTCACCGCCGACGCCATCGCCGACAAGTCGGTCGAGGCCACCAAGGCGGCCACCGCCTTCCGCATGCACGGCAAGGGCAAGACCGACGGCGAGGAGATGACCGTCGACATCTCCGTCGACAGCAAGGGCAACTGCAAGGGCTCGATGAAGACCCCCACGGGCGGCAGCGCCGAGATGATCGGCACCGGCGGCACCAGCTACATGAAGGGCGACGACGCCTTCTGGAAGTCCACCGGCGGTGAGGAAGGCGCCTCCTCGGACGAGTCCGGCGCCATGTCCGAGCTGCTCAAGGGCCGCTGGATGAAGATGCCGAGCGAGAAGGGCGCGGAGGCGAGCGGCCCCGACGCGTTCTGCGACCTGAAGCAGATCGTCAAGGACATGGACGAGGAGACGCCGCGCAAGGGCATGACCCGCGAGGCAGACGCCGACGTCGACGGCAAGTCCGCCGCCGTGCTCACCAAGAAGGACAAGGGCCGGACCACGACCTTCTACGTGGCCAAGGACTCCGCCAAGCCCTACCTCCTCCGTGTCGTGAAGACCGGTGGCGAGGACCCCGGCACCGCCGATCTGAGCGACTTCGACAAGCCGGTCACCGTCACGGCCCCGCCGGCCGACCAGACCGTGGACATGGAAGAGCTGATGAAGGCCGCCTCCTGACCCACCGGCCCGAACCCGGGGCGCAGAAGTAGCGGGCGGGCGCGCGCAGGGCGACCCTGGTGGGACGGCCCGGGGGAATCAGCGAGGAGGCTCGCATGACGTCCCAGCCCCACCGAAAGCTCCGCGCCGCGGCCGTCGTCTGCGTGGTCGCCGTCGTCGCGGGTCCCGCGCCGGCGGCGGCCTGGGCGGCGACCGGCGGCCGACCGCCCGCCGCAGCCCCCTCCCCCTCCCCCTCCCCGACCCCGGATCCGTTCAAGGGCCTCACCCCCGACGAGATCGCCGAGCGGGGCGTGACCGCCACCCAGTCCGCGACGTCCCTGCGCATGACCGGCCGGGTCGCCGGCGGGGGACAGCCGATCGGCATCGACTTCGCCGTCAACGACAGCGGCGAGTGCACCGGCCTGATCAAGATCAAGGGCGGCACCGCCGAACTGCGCCGGGTCGACCACGTCACGTACATGAAGGGCGACGAGGCCTTCTGGCGGGCCTCCATGGCCTCCCAGGGCATGTCGGAGCCGCAGATCACGGTCACCCTCGAACTGATCAAGGGCCGCTGGCTGAAGATCGCCCCGGGGCAGACGGGCAGCGAGGACCTCGGCAGCGTCTGCGACCTGAAGTCGCTCCTCTCCGACATCGGCAAGAACAAGGAGGAGCGCAGCGGGCTGACCCGCGGGCCGGACGGCAAGGTCGACGGGACCCCCGTCGCGACCCTGGTGAAGAAGAAGCCCGGCGGCGAGACGGCCACGGTCTCCGTCTCCCGACAGGGCAAGCCGTACATCCTGAAGATGGTCAAGAAGGGCGGAGACGAGCCCGGCTCGGTGGTGCTCTCCGACTACGACAAGCCGGTCGACGTGAAGGCCCCGCCGGCCGACGAGACGGTGGACCTCTCCAAGCTCGACCAGGGCACCCCCGCATAGAAGTACAGGTCACAACTGTGCGGGGCCGGATTGTCGGTCGGCCCCGTTAGCCTCTTTGAGGTGACCGCACGCATCACCGACCCCGAGCAGCTCAAGGAGCTCCTCGGCATCCCGTTCACCCCGGAGCAGACGGCCTGCATCACCGCGCCGCTCGCCCCGCAGGTCGTCGTGGCCGGAGCCGGATCCGGCAAGACGACGGTGATGGCCGCCCGGGTGGTCTGGCTGGTCGGCACGGGCCAGGTCGCCCCCGAGCAGGTCCTCGGTCTCACCTTCACCAACAAGGCGGCCGGCGAGCTCGCCGAGCGCGTCCGCACCGCCCTCGTCCGCGCCGGCGTCACCGATCCCGACCTCATCGACCCGTCCCACCCGTCGCCCGGCCACCACCCCTCGACGACGGCGGTTCCCGCCGACCCCTACTACCTCCCGGGCGAGCCCCGCATCTCCACGTACCACGCCTTCGCCGGGCAGCTGCTCACCGACCACGGCCTCCGCATCGGCCTGGAGCCCACCTCCCGCCTCCTCGCCGACGCCACCCGCTACCAGCTCGCCGCGCGCGTGCTCCGCGAGGCCCCAGGCCCGTACCCCGCGCTCACCCGGTCCTTCCCGACGCTCATCACCGACCTGCTCGCCCTCGACGCCGAGCTCGCCGAGCACCTCGTGCCGCCCGAGCGGCTCCGGGCGTACGACTCCGAGCTCCTCGACGCCCTCGCCGGCGCCAGGCTCAGCAACGCCGAACTGCGCAAGATCCCCGAGGCATCCGCCGCCCGCCGCGAACTCCTCGACCTCGTCGTCCGCTACCGCGCCGCCAAGCGCTCCCGCGACCTGCTCGACTTCGGCGACCAGATCGCCCGCTCCGCCGAGCTCGCCACCACCCGGCCCGAGGTCGGCGCGATCCTGCGCGAGGAGTTCCGCGTCGTCCTCCTCGACGAGTACCAGGACACCTCCGTCGCCCAGCGGCTCCTGCTCTCCGGACTCTTCGGCCAGGGCCCCACCGGCCGCAGCACGGGACACGCCGTGACCGCCGTCGGCGACCCCTGCCAGGCCATCTACGGCTGGCGCGGCGCCTCCGTCGCGAACCTCGACGACTTCCCCGAGCACTTCCCGCACGCCGACGGCAGCCCCGCGAGCCGCTACTCCCTCTCCGAGAACCGGCGCAGCGGCGGCCGCCTCCTCGACCTCGCCAACGGGCTCGCCGCCCCCCTGCGCGCCATGCACGCGGGCGTGGAGGCGCTGCGCCCCGCCCCGGGCGCCGAGGCCGACGGCAGCGTCCGCATCGCCCTCCTCCCCACCCACGCGGAGGAGATCGACTGGCTCGCCGACTCCCTCGCCCATCTCGTGCGGACCGGCCGCGAGCCCGGCGAGATCGCCGTCCTGTGCCGCACCGCCACCGACTTCCCCGCCATCCACGCGGCCCTCGTCGCCCGCGACGTCCCCGTCGAGGTCGTCGGCCTCTCCGGCCTCCTCCACCTCCCCGAGATCGCCGACCTCGTCGCCGTCTGCGAGGTCCTCCAGGACCCGGGGGCCAACGCCGCCCTGGTCCGCCTCCTCACCGGCCCCCGCTGGCGCATCGGCGCCCGCGACCTCGCCCTCCTCGGCCGCCGCGCCCGCCTCCTGGTCCACCGGGGCGGCGAGGAGACGGACCCCGAGCAGCGGCTCGCCGCCGCCGTCGAGGGCGTCGACCCGGCCGAGGTCGTCTCCCTCGCCGACGCGCTCGACACCTTCCTCGACTCCGGCGGCACCGACGACGGCCTGGCCTTCTCCGCCGAGGCCCGGGTCCGCTTCGCGCGCCTCGCCACCGAGCTGCGCGCCCTGCGCACCTCCCTCGCCGACCCCCTCATGGACGTGCTGCACCGCGTCCTCGCCGCCACCGGCCTCGAGGTCGAGCTCTCCGCCTCCCCGCACGCGCTCGCGGCCCGCCGCCGCGAGACCCTCGGCCAGTTCCTCGACATCGCCGCCGGCTTCGCCTCCCTCGACGGCGAGGCCAGCCTCCTCGCCTTCCTCGGCTTCCTGCGCACGGCCGTCCAGTTCGAGAAGGGCCTCGACAACGCCCTGCCGGGCGGCGAGAACACCGTGAAGGTCCTCACCGCCCACAAGTCCAAGGGCCTCGAATGGGACGTCGTCGCCGTCCCCGGCCTCGTCACCGGCCAGTTCCCGAGCGCCCGCGCGCGCGAGTCGTGGACCTCGCAGCCCCAGGTCCTCCCGCACGCCCTGCGCGGCGACGCGGCCACCCTGCCGGGCCTCGACACCTGGGACGCCAAGTCCCTCACGGCCTTCAAGAACGAGATGCGGGACCACCAGCACACCGAGGAACTCCGCCTCGGCTACGTCACCTTCACCCGCCCCCGCTCCCTCCTCCTCGGCTCCGCCCACTGGTGGGGCCCCGCTCAGAAGAAGCCCCGGGGCCCCTCGGACTTCCTCCACGCGCTGTACGACCACTGCACGGCGGGCCACGGCGAGATCGAGCACTGGGCGGAAGAACCGGAACCGGACACGGAGAACCCGTCCCTGACGGAACAGAACAAGGACCAGGCCTGGCCGCTGCCCCTGGACGAGGAGTCGTTCAAGCGGCGCAGGGAAGCGGCGGAGGCAGTCGGCCGCCGGTTGTGGGCATACGTTTCGCAGGGCGATGGGGGTTCCCCCTGCCCGAGCGAAGCCGAGAGCCCGGGGGAGGGCGGGCACAAGCCCCCGAGCACGGCGCCCGACTCCCAGGGCCCCGACCCCGAGGACCTCTGGCCCGACGAGGAGGAACCCGTCTGGGACGAGGAGGCCTTCCCGGAGGACCTCCACAAGGACGCGGTCCCGGCCCCGAGGAAGCCCGAGGCCCTGCCCCCGGAGCCGTACGAGGAACTCACCCCCGAGGACACGAGAACCATCGCCTCCTGGGACAGAGACCTCACCGCCCTCACCACGGAGCTCCGCCGCGCCCGCGCGACCACCCGTGACGTCCTGCTCCCCGCGTACCTCTCCGCCTCCCAGGTCCTGCGCCTCGCCGCCGATCCCGACGGCTTCGCCCAGGAGCTGGCCCGGCCCATGCCGAAGCCGCCGCAGCCCGCGGCCCGTCGGGGCACCCGCTTCCACGCGTGGGTGGAGTCCCGTTTCGAGGAGCTGCCGCTGCCGTTCCTCGGTCCGGAGGACCTCCCCGGCGGCGAGGACTTCGCGGGCGAGCCGGAGATCCTCGACGAGCGGGACCTCGACGAGCTCAAGGAGGCCTTCGCCCGCACCCCGTACGCCCACCGCACCCCGTACCGCGTCGAGGTCCCCGTGCACCTCTCCCTCGCGGGCCGGGTCGTGCGGGGCAGGATCGACGCCGTCTACCGGGACCCGGAGTCCGGCGCGTACGAGATCGTCGACTGGAAGACCAGCCGGGACCGCTCCGCGGATCCGCTCCAGCTCGCGATCTACCGGCTGGCGTGGGCCGAGCAGCACGGCCTCGCGCCGGAGGAGGTGGCCGCGGCGTTCGTGTACGTCCGAACGGGTGAGGTGGCCCGTCCCGCCCGCCTGCCGGGCCGCACGGAGCTGGAGGCCATCCTGCTGGGCGGGGCACCCCCGGACGCCGGATAGGCTCGTGGGCATGAGCGAGACCCCGGACAGCGCCGTCCGCACCGTACGCACGTACGTCGAGCAGCACCGTGACGCCTTCCTCGGCGACCTTGCCGAGTGGCTGCGGATCCCCTCCGTGTCGGCCCAGCCGGACCGCGCCGGGGACGTACGGCGCAGCGCCGAGTGGCTCGCCGCCAAGCTGACGGAGACCGGCTTCACCACGGTCGAGGTCTGGGAGACCGACGGCGCCCCCGCCGTCTTCGCCGAGTGGCCGTCCGGCGACCCGGACGCCCCGACCGTCCTCGTCTACGGCCACCACGACGTGCAGCCCGCGGCCCGTGAGGACGGCTGGCACACGGACCCGTTCGAGCCGACGGTGGTCGACGGCCGGATGTACGCGCGCGGGGCCGCCGACGACAAGGGCCAGGTGTTCTTCCACACCCTCGGTGTCCGCGCCCACCTCGCCGCCACCGGCCGCACCGCGCCCGCCGTCAACCTCAAGCTGATCGTCGAGGGCGAGGAGGAGTCGGGCTCCCCGCACTTCCGGGAGCTCGTCGAGGCGCACGCGGACCGCCTCGCCGCCGATGCCGTGATCGTCTCCGACACCGGCATGTGGTCCGAGACCACCCCGACCGTCTGCACCGGCATGCGCGGGGTCGCCGACTGCGAGATCGAGCTGTACGGCCCCGACCAGGACATCCACTCCGGCTCCTTCGGCGGCGCCGTGCCGAACCCGGCCACCGTCGCGGGCCGGATCGTCGCAGCCCTCCACGACGAGCGCGAGCACGTGGCGATCCCCGGCTTCTACGACGGCGTGACGGAACTCACCGAAGCCGAGCGGGCCCTCGTCGCCGAGCTGCCCTTCGACGAGGAGGCCTGGCTGCGGACGGCCAAGTCCCACGGCACCCTCGGAGAGGCCGGCTTCACGACCCTGGAGCGGGTCTGGGCCCGGCCGACCGCCGAGGTCAACGGCATCGGCGGCGGCTACCAGGGCCCCGGCGGCAAGACGATCGTCCCCGCCTCCGCCCAGCTCAAGCTGTCGTTCCGGCTCGTCGCGGGCCAGGACCCGGCGAAGATCGAGCTCGCGGTACGGGACTGGCTCGCCGGACTCGTCCCCGCCGGCATCCGGTACGAGATCGTCTTCGGCGCCCCGACCCGCCCCTGCCTCACCCCCCTCGACCACCCCGCCCTCAACGCGGTGGCCGTGGCCATGAGCCGGGCCTTCGACGGCGCCAAGGTCCGCTACACCCGCGAGGGCGGCTCCGGACCGGCCGCCGACCTCCAGGACGTCCTGGAGGCGCCCGTCCTGTTCCTCGGCATCTCCGTCCCGTCCGACGGCTGGCACGCCCCCAACGAGAAGATCGAGCTGGATCTCCTCATGAAGGGCGTCGAGACGACCGCGTACCTGTGGGGCGACCTGCCCGCCGCCCTCCACACCGCCGCGCGCTGAACCCACACACCGATCCGGGGGAGTTGGAAGCACCTGTGAGCACCTTGAAGAACGCGTCGAGCAGCCCCGAGCAGGCGCCGGCGGACCGCCCGATCTCGCTCACCGCCCCGAGCGGAATCGACCGCGCCGCCCACCACCGCCTCGACGAGGCGTGGCTGGCGGCGGCCTGGAGCCACCCGACGACCCGGGTCTTCGTGGTCTCGGGCGGTCAGGTGCTGATCGACGACGGCCCCGACGGCACGACCGAACTGGTCATGACGCCGGCCTTCGAGGCCCCGGTCACCGAGACCCACCGCTACTTCCTGGGCACGGACGCCGACGGCGTCTCGTACTTCGCGCTCCAGAAGGACTCCCTGCCCGGCCGCATGGACCAGTCCGCGCGCCCGGCCGGGCTGCGCGAAGCGGGTCTGCTCCTCTCCGACCGGGACGCGGGCCTCATGGTCCACGCCGTCGCCCTGGAGAACTGGCAGCGCCTCCACCGCTTCTGCTCGCGCTGCGGCGAGCGCACGGTCATCGCGGCCGCCGGGCACGTCCGCCGCTGCCAGGCCTGCGGCGCCGAGCACTACCCGCGCACCGACCCCGCGGTGATCATGCTGGTCACCGACGACCAGGACCGGGCGCTGCTGGGCCGTCAGGTGCACTGGCCGGAGGGCCGCTTCTCGACCCTCGCCGGCTTCGTGGAGCCGGGCGAGTCCATCGAGGCGTCGGTGGCCCGCGAGGTCTTCGAGGAGGCCGGTGTCACGGTCGGCGAGGTCGAGTACATCGCCAGCCAGCCCTGGCCGTTCCCGTCCAGCCTGATGCTGGGCTTCTTCGCCCAGGCCACGTCCTCGGAGATAAACGTGGACGGCGAGGAGATCCACGAGGCCCGCTGGTTCTCCCGCGAGGACCTGGCCGCCGCCTTCGAGTCGGGCGAGGTGCTGCCCCCGTACGGCATCTCGATCGCCTCCCGCCTGATCGAGCGCTGGTACGGCAAGCCGCTCCCGAAGCCGGGCGACGTGATCTGAGCGACGGGAAGCCCCCGGCCTTCGGGCCGGGGGCTTTGTCGTACCCGGCTGCGACACTGCGGTTCATGTCACTCACCGACCTCACGCTCGCCCGGTGGCGGTCCTTCGACCTGCCCGCCGCCCGCCGCTTCGCCGAGGAGGCCGCGCTTCGGGTGGACGGCCGGGTGGCCCTCGTCGAGACCACGGAGCACCTCGGTGGCCCGCTGCACCGGGTCCGGATCGAGCGCGACAGGCAGGCGTTCGCGCTGATACCCGGAGGCCCGGTGACCCTCGGCTTCGACCCGGACGGCTGGCAGCCGACGCCTTGGCAGGCAGCCGACTACGCCGAGAGCCTGGAGCGGGGCTTCGCCGACGGACCCGACCTGCGGGCCCACCTGGCGCAGGTGCTCAGCCCCCGCCGGAGCGTCGTGCTGCCGACGGTGCTCATGGCCGTGGAGGACGAGGACCTGACCGAGCCGCCCGCCGAGATGCCGGCGGTGCTCGCGGAGCGCGGCCTGCGGATGCCGACCTCCGACGAGTGGGAGCACGCGTGCGGGGCCGGGGCGGGGACCCTGTTCCGGTGGGGGAACGACTGCCCCCTCGACGAGCTCCCCTACGGGGACGGCCCGGCCCCGCGGAACGAGCCGAGCGCCTTCGGCCTGCGCATCGCCTACGACACGTACCGGTCGGAGCTGACGAGCGACACCACCGCGGTCCACGGCGGAGACGGCGGTGAGTCGGTGTGCGGCGGCTACGGCCACCTGCTGGCCTGGCTGCCCCTGGCCACCGCACACCGCAACCCGTCCATGACCGAGTTCGTGTACGGCCCGGAAGGCGACGACATGGGGGAGGAGCTCTCCACCCGGCCCGTGCTCGCGCTCTGACCCGTCGGCGCTGCCGCGGACGTACGGAAAACCCCCGGCCGGCCTCGGGCCGGTCGGGGGTCGTGTCGTGCGGGCGTCAGACGCCGATCTTCTGCTTGACCTGAGCCAGGCTCGGGTTCGTCAGGGTCGAACCGTCCGGGAAGAGGACGGTCGGGACCGTCTGGTTGCCGCCGTTGGCCTTCTCGACGAAAGCCGCCGAGTCGGGGTCCTGCTCGATGTTGATCTCCGTGTACGCGATGCCCTCGCGGTCCATCTGGCTCTTCAGCCGACGGCAGTAGCCGCACCACGTGGTGCTGTACATCGTCACAGTGCCCTGCATGGCCAGGCGCTCCTCTTGTTCGCGGACAGGTGCCGAGAAGGAGAACGTACGCCCTCCCGGCGCCATTCCCGGAATTCGTATGACCGGCGGCACGTGCCTGTGGACGAGCCTCGACGGCGAGCTCGCCCGACCTGGCAGCATTGGGGGGTGACAGCAGCAACGCACTCCACTCTCTTCCCGCAGGTCCCGGAGACGGCCGACGCGGTGCTCGACGGGCTCGACCCCGAGCAGCGCGAGGTCGCCCTTGCCCTCAACGGACCGGTGTGCGTCCTCGCGGGAGCCGGTACGGGCAAGACCCGGGCCATCACCCACCGCATCGCGTACGGGGTGCGGGCGGGCATCCTGCAGCCCGCCAGTGTGCTCGCCGTCACGTTCACCAACCGCGCCGCGGGCGAGATGCGCGGCCGGCTCCGGCAGCTCGGCGCGGGCGGCGTCCAGGCGCGCACCTTCCACTCCGCGGCCCTCCGGCAGCTCCAGTTCTTCTGGCCGAAAGCAGTCGGTGGCGAGCTGCCCCGCCTCCTGGAGCGGAAGGTCCAGCTGGTCGCCGACGCCGCGGCCCGCTGCCGGATCCGGCTCGACCGGAACGAGCTCAGGGACGTGACCGGCGAGATCGAGTGGGCCAAGGTCACCCAGACCGTCCCCGCCGACTACCCGGCCGCCGTCGCCAAGTCCGTCAGGGAGGCCCCGCGGGACCCGGCCGAGATCGGCCAGATCTATGCCATGTACGAGCAGCTGAAGCGCGACCGCTCGGTGATCGACTTCGAGGACGTGCTGCTGCTCACCGTCGGCATCCTCCAGGACCGGCACGACATCGCCGACCAGATCCGCCGCCAGTACCAGCACTTCGTCGTCGACGAGTACCAGGACGTCTCCCCGCTCCAGCAGCGGCTGCTCGACCTGTGGCTCGGCGACCGGGACAACCTCTGCGTCGTCGGCGACGCCAGCCAGACGATCTACTCCTTCACCGGCGCCACCCCCGACCACCTGCTGAACTTCCGCACCCGGCATCCGGATGCCACGGTCGTGAAGCTGGTCCGCGACTACCGTTCCACCCCGCAGGTCGTCCACCTGGCGAACGGACTGCTCAGCCAGGCCCACGGCCGGGCCGCCGAGCACCGCCTGGAGCTGATCTCGCAGCGCGACCCGGGCCCCGAGCCGGTCTACACGGAGTACGCCGACGAGCCCGCCGAGGCCGAGGGCACCGCCCGCCGCATCCGCGACCTCATCGCCGCCGGAGTCCCGGCCGGCGAGATCGCCGTCCTCTACCGGATCAACGCCCAGTCCGAGGTCTACGAGCAGGCCCTCGCCGACGCCGGAGTGCCCTACCAGCTCCGAGGCGCCGAGCGCTTCTTCGAGCGCCAGGAGGTGCGGGAGGCGGGCATCGCCCTGCGCGGCGCCGCCCGCGCCGGGGCCAACGACTCGCTCCTCGACGACGCCGAGGACCTGCCCGCACAGGTCAGGGCCGTCCTCTCCACCAAGGGCTGGACGACCCGCCCGCCCGCCGGCTCCGGCGCCGTCCGCGACCGCTGGGAGTCCCTCGCCGCCCTCGTCCGGCTCGCCGAGGACTTCGCCCGCGCCAAGCCCGAAGCCACCCTCTCCGACCTGGTCGCCGAGCTCGACGAGCGGGCCGCCGCCCAGCACGCCCCGACCGTCCAGGGCGTCACCCTCGCCTCGCTGCACGCGGCCAAGGGCCTCGAATGGGACGCCGTCTTCCTGGTCGGCCTCACCGAGGGCATGATGCCGATCACGTACGCCAAGACCGACGAGCAGGTCGAGGAGGAGCGCCGCCTGCTGTACGTGGGCGTCACCCGGGCCCGGGTCCACCTCACGCTCTCCTGGGCGCTCTCCCGCTCCCCGGGCGGCCGCGCCAACCGGCGCCCCAGCCGCTTCCTCAAGGGCCTGCGGCCCGGCTCCGGCTCCCTCGGCACCGTCGGCTCCGGCGGCGCCTCCGGCTCCGTCGAGCGGGGGAGCGGCCTGCGCCGGCGGGGGCTCCGCGGCCCCGTCCGGTGCCGGGTCTGCGGCGCCACCCTCACCGAGGCGGGCGCGATGAAGCTGATGCGCTGCGAGGAGTGCCCCTCGGACATGGACGAGGGCCTGTACGAGCGGCTGAGGGACTGGCGGTCGGAACAGGCCAGGGAGCTCGGCCAGCCGGCCTATTGCGTGTTCACCGACAAGACGCTCATGGCGATCGCCGAGCGCGTCCCCACGACCGACGGAGAGCTCGCCTCGATCTCCGGCGTCGGCGTCCGCAAGCTCGACCGCTTCGGAGCCGAGGTCCTGGCCATCTGCGCAGGTGAGGAGGGTGGGACGGGCGAGGACGAGGTCTGAGGAAAACTCGTCGGAAAAATAGTTTGCGCCCGCCCCGTCAAGCCCCATAGGTTCTTAACCACGGAAACAGTGCTTCTTCGAAGCCCTGTCTTCGTGCTGTACTTGTCCAAATAAACACGAGGGTCCGGCTCGCACCCGAGCCCTCTGAGACGCCGAGAGGAGGCGATTCCAGTGATCAGCACCACCATTCAGACCCGCACCGTCAGCATCGTCGGCACGGCCAAAATGACCGATCGCTCGGTCGTCTCCGCCTGCTCGCTCGGCCTCTCCGCCTCGGCCCTCATTGGCACCGGTCTGCCCGTCGCCGGCCTGCCCGTCACCGGTCTTTCCGGTCTCGGCACGGCCGCCGTGGCTCCGCGCAATGAGCGACCGACCAAGGCACTGGAAGCAGTAGCAGCAGGCAAGGCCACGGCCTATGGCTTTGCGGCGACCGGTGCCGGAACCCAGCAGCAGACGACGACGCACCACCACATGATGTGGGCCTTCCGTGGGCTCGAACCCTGGAGTGATCCAGTCTGATCCATGATCAGACCGGCGCCTTCAGGGCCGCGGAACCCCACCCGGGATCCGCGGCCCTTCTGTTTGTCCCCGAACGGGGACGACGGCGCGAAGGGGCCTCGGGAAAGACACCGCCCGGTACCAGCCGAAACCCCGGCCAACAGGCCGGAACGACCAGACGAGGAAAGAC
Organism: Streptomyces sp. NPDC002463; assembly: GCF_042889835.1. Lineage (NCBI taxonomy): Bacteria > Bacillati > Actinomycetota > Actinomycetes > Kitasatosporales > Streptomycetaceae > Streptomyces > Streptomyces sp. NPDC002463. The sequence continues at coordinate 232,584 of NZ_JBIARL010000001.1, read as the reverse complement.
CACCGTGCAACTCGAAGCGCACGCCCCGTCCGTACCGCATTCCGAATCGATCCCCCAGCCCGGCCTCACGGAGGACCCCGCTTTGACCCCCCTCACCGCGCTCACCGCGCTCGACGACGCCATCGAGAACCTCGGCGTCCCCGTACCGTGTCGCGCCTACGACCCCGAGGTCTTCTTCGCGGAGTCCCCGGCCGACGTCGAGTACGCGAAGTCCCTCTGCCAGACCTGCCCGCTCGTCGCGGCCTGCCTGGCCGGCGCCAAGGAGCGCCGCGAGCCCTGGGGTGTCTGGGGTGGCGAGCTCTTCGTCCAGGGCGTGGTCGTCGCCCGCAAGCGGCCCCGTGGCCGTCCGCGCAAGAACCCGGTCGTCGCGGCATGAGCGCCACCGGAACCATCGACCGTCCCCTCACGCACGATCCCCAGAAGCAGGCCCCGATGACCTCTTCCACCAGCGAGCCCGCCGGCTCCGCGACCTCAGTCTTCTCCCCCGCCGCCGCGCACACCGCGCGTCAGAACAGGACCCGTGAAATGCAACTCGCCCCCGAAGCCCTGGCCCGTGCCCATATGCATGAGCGACAGCGTGAGGCCGACGCGGAACGCCAGGCCGTGCGCCTGGTCGCCGCCCGGCGCATGCAGCGCCGCGCCGAGCGCGTCTCGCTGCGCGCCCGCCGCGCGCTCGCCATGGCCGTCATGCACTGAGCATCGCCGTGATGCCTCCGCGGGGGCCGGTCCGAACGGACCGGCCCCCGCGGTGCGTTGTCCGCACCGCGACCCCGCGCCGGGCTATCGTCACCAGGGTGAACGAAGCCCGCGCCGCCAAGGAGCCCGTCGTCTGCGCCCGCTGCGGCAAGACCGCCGAGTCCGTCCCGGTGACCTGGACCTGCTCGGTCGAGAACGGCCGGCGGGAGTACTTCTGCGAGGAGTGCGCGCGGGAGAACATCCGCGCGATCGAGGGCCGCCTCGACTCGTCCTGGTGGTAGGCGCCGAGCCGCCCGCTGCGGGTTGCGCCCCGCCGTCGTGGACACCGCCCCGCCGGGCGCCCGGGCCCGCACGGCGGGGCGGCGTCCCTACGCGGGGTCCTCGGCCTCGAAGCCGGGGAGCCAGTTCGCCAGTTCCGTTCGCAGGCCGACCGTCGCGTTCAGCTGGCAGAGCACCCCGATCGTGCTCAGCGTCACCCGGTGTATCAGCAGATACGACGGCGGCAGGTTCAGCTGCTTGCCCAACTGGTGCGCGGGGGAGCGGGGATCGGCGATCCGGGCCGCCTGCGTCCGCATCCAGCCGCGGCTGAACGCGAATGCCTCCACCTCGGCCGGCTCGATGATCGGCAGCAGGTAGGCGAGGACCGCGTCCGGGTCCAGCGCGACGGACTCCTTGACGAAGCCCTCCGCGCACAGGAGCTCGTAGACCGTGTCGGCCTCCCCGGCGACCGCCATCCGCAGACACGTGCCGATCGTCTCCGGCAGCCCGCCCGGCAGCCGGTCCACCGTGCCGAAGTCGAGGACGCCGAGCCGCCAGCCCTCCGGCCCCTCGTCCTCGTCCGCGCCGGGCAGCAGCCGGAAGTTCCCGGGGTGTGGATCGGCGTGCAGCAGACCCGTGCGCGCGGGGCCCGAGAAGAGGAAGCGGGCGAGCAGCTGGCCCGCCCGGTCGCGCTGCGCCTCCGTGCCGTCCGCGATCACCTCCGCGAGCGGCACCCCGTCCATCCACTCCGTCACGAGGATCTGCTCCGACTGGTGCACCACCGCCGGCACCACCACGTCGGGATCGTCCGCGAACTCCTCCGCGTGGATCCGCTGGGCCTCCGCCTCGAGGGCGTAGTCCAGCTCCTCCGACACCCGGTCCCGCATCTCCGCGATCAGCGGCTTGATGTCCATGCCCGGGACCAGCGGGCCGAGGAGCCGGGCGAAGCGGCTCAGCTGCGTCAGGTCCGAGAGCAGCGCCTCCCCGGCACCCGGGTACTGCACCTTCACCGCGACCTCGCGCCCGTCGTGCCACACGGCCCGGTGCACCTGCCCGATCGAGGCCGCCGCCGCCGGCTTGTCCTCGAACTCCAGGAACAGCTCACGCCACTCGGCACCGAGCCGCTCCTCCAGGACCGCGTGCACCGTGCGCGTCGGCATCGGCGGGGCCGCGTCCTGAAGCTTCGTCAGCGCCGCCCGGTAGGGCCCGGCGACCTCCTCCGGCAGGGCCGACTCGAAGACGGACAGCGCCTGTCCGAACTTCATGGCCCCGCCCTTGAGCTCACCGAGCACCTTGAACAGCTGCTCGGCCGTGCGCTGCTGCAGCTCGCGGGCGACGAGCTCCGCCGATCTGCCGCCGATCCGCTTGCCCAGACCCCAGGTGGCCCGGCCCGCGAAGCCCAGAGGCAACGCGGCCAACTTGGCGGTCCGGGTGACCGCCTTCCGGGGAAGATCAGACATACGCCCCTCCAAAACCCAGACTGCCGTGCCGCGCAGGGCCGTTACCCCGCCATTGTGTCCTGCGCGTCCCCGACCGCCGAGGCGCGCTCCCCCTCTTCTCCGCGCGCCGCCCCGCAGGGGCACGCCGGGTGCGGTCTCAGCCGCTCCGCCCGCCACTCCAGGAGCGGCAGCGAGGCCTCCCATCGGGTGCCGGTGCTCGCCGGGAGGTCCCCGTCCAGGAAGGCCAGCGCATGCGCGGCGGCCAGCCCGGCGACCGCCGTCGCGAGGCCCAGGTCGCAGGCGGGCAGCGGATGCGGGGCGCCGGAGCGCCACTGGGCGAGGAGCCGGGGCGTCACCGGGTCCCGGTCCGTCCGCTCCTCCTGGAGGCACCGAGCACAGGCCGTGCCGCCCGGCAGCACGAGAGGTCCGACCACCCCCGTCGCCTCCAGGACGCCCGCGTAGAGGTGAGGGATGCCGGTGGAGACCCACGGCTCGGCGGGGACCGGATCGGGGACGTACGCCCCGAGACCGTCCCGTGGTGTCACCACGACGAGTGACAACCCGGGCTCGCCCCGGCCTTCACCCGATCCGCTCCGTTCGCAGCGGCCACGTGTCCCGCCGGGCCGTCCGGGCCGTCCCGCCTCCCGGGTCCAGCGCCCCACCAGGCGCCGGGCCGCCGTCGCCCTGCGCTCACCGACGGACTCGGCGGGCAGTCCGCCCGGAGACGTCTCCCAGGGCTCGACCCGGCCCGCGTCCAGGACCTCGACCGAGCCGACGCCCGCCGCCGCGAGCAGGGCCGCCACCGCCGTCCCCACCCGGCCCGCGCCCCGGACCTGGACGCGCAGGGCCCGCCGGGCCGCCAGGGTCCGCGCCGCCCGGTCCGGCTCGGGGTGCACCACGGAGAGGGAGGCCAGGTCGGCGCGGAGGGGATCGAGCGCCACGTCCACCGCGCCGGCGGCCGGACCCGCCCTCCCCGGCCGACCGGTCGCGGCGTCCGTGAGCAGCCCGGCCGACTCCAGCCGGCCCAGGAGCGCCTCCAGGCGTCCGTCCGGGAGGCCGAGCGCCCGGACCTCGGCCCGCAGCAGCGCGGTCCCGCGGGTGCCGTCGAGCAGCCCGAGCACCGCCCCCGTCGCCGGGTCGACCGGGTCGAGCACCACCGCGTGCGCCGGGGCGACGCCGAACTGCACGCACCGCAGACTCCGCCACGCCCGCCGCAGCGCCGGTTTCACCATCGGATGCATTTCCCCGCCCCCGTCCGAGAGGTCATTCATGATCGACAACGCATTCCGTCGCCCCGGGGCGAGAATGCCCCGCCGCCGCGACGGCCGCCGAAAGTTGTCCACAGGTCAGGGGATTAGTCGTTCAATATGGTGAGCGGTGGGGTCTGATCGTTTCCGAAACCGCTCCCGGGACGGGACTTCCCCCTCGGACAGCGGGTAACGTCGGGGCCGTGCCCGCCGACCCACAGCGCAGCGTGACCAGCGAACCGCCCCGCGGGGCGGGGACGAGCGCGGTCGAGGTCCGCAGAAGCCCACGGCGGAGCAGAACCGTCTCGGCCTACCGCGAGGGCGACCGGACGATCGTGCTCATCCCGGCCCGCATGTCGGAGGCGGAGGAGCGCCGCTGGGTGGGCGTCATGCTGGACAAGCTCGCCGCCCAGGAGAGCCGCGGCGTCCTCGGCGACCGCGAGCTCACCGAGCGCGCGCTGCACCTCTCGGAGCAGTACTTCGACGGCCGTGCCCGCCCCCGTTCCGTCCGCTGGGTGACCAACCAGAACACCCGCTGGGGCTCCTGCACCCCCTCCGAGGGCAGCATCCGCCTCTCGCACCGGCTCCAGGGCATGCCCGAGTACGTCGTCGACTACGTCCTCCTGCACGAGCTGGCCCACCTCCTCGTCCCCGGGCACGGTCCGAGGTTCTGGCGGCTCCTGGAGGCGTACCCCCGCACCGAGCGGGCGCGCGGCTACCTGGAGGGCGTGGTCGCCGCCGCGCGGCTGCCGCACCTTCCGGCCGCCGGCGAGGCCGCTCGCGAGGAGTGACGGGGCCGCCGCGCGCGCGTGCGCGGGTTTTCCCGATTCCGTACCGAAGAGGACCTGGCCTGTCTCAATGTCGTGCCCAGCGGTTAGCCTGGCGCGAGCATTCGCCATTCGGGATGGGGGACGGTCGTTACGCATGGCCAGGGAATTCCAACGCGGCCACAAGGCCAAGATCAGTGATCTGACCGCGGGGACCGATCTGTACGTCGGTGTGCAGATCGCGGCGCCCGGACTCACTTTCGACATCAGCTGCTTCGGACTCGACGCGGACGAGCGTCTCTCCGACGACCGCTACTTCGTCTTCTTCAACCAGCCGAAGTCGCCCGAGGAGTCCATCCAGCTGCTCGGCGCGCAGTCCGGTGACACCGAGTCCTTCCGCGTCACCCTCGACCGCATCCCCGCGAACATCCACAAGCTGTCGTTCACCGCGACGATCGACGGCGCTGGCCAGATGTCCCAGGTCGGCCCCGGTCACCTGCGGATCGTGGCGGGCGGCGAGGAGGTCGCGCGCTACGCGTTCACGGGCGCGGAGTTCTCCACCGAACGCGCGGTGATGCTCGGCGACTTCTACCTCAAGGACGTGTGGCGGTTCGCCGCCGTCGGCCAGGGCTTCGACGGAGGCCTGGAGGCGCTCCTGCGGAACTTCGGCGGCGAGGTCGCCGAGGACGAGCCGGCCGCCCCGCAGCAGCAGGCCGCGGCCCCCGGCTTCGCCCCGCCGCCGCAGGCGGCGGCGCCCCCGGCCTTCGGCGCGCCCGCGCCGGCCCCCGCGCCCGCGTTCGGTGCTCCGCCGGCCCCGCCCGCGCCGGCCCCGCCGGCGCCGGTCCACACGCAGCCGACGATGGTCGCGCCGCTGGCCCCGGCTCCCGTGCCGCCGCCGGCGCCGGCCCCCGCCCCCTACGGGCAGCCGCCGCAGCCGCAGTACGGCCAGGTCCCGGGCCAGCCTCCCGGCCAGTACCCCGGACAGATCCCGGGCCAGTACCCCGGTCAGGGCCAGCCGCCGCAGGCCCCGTACGGACAGCCGCAGCAGACGCCCCCGTACGGGCAGCCCGACCCCGGCCCGTACGGGCAGCAGCCCCCGGCGTACGGGCAGCAGCCCGGCGTGCCGCAGGGCGTGCCGGCCACCGGAGCGGGGCTCGCCGCCGCGCTCGCGCCGTACAAGGAGACCGCCACCGGCGCCCGCTGGACCCCGCAGAACCAGCAGCTCATGCGGGTCGACCTGGCCATGGGCGGCGTCCCCGTCCTCGCCCGCCAGGGCTCCATGGTCATGTACCAGGGCAAGGTCGACTTCGGCTACAAGGGCGCGGGCTTCGCCGGCCGGATCGTCGGCAACGCCACCGGCCAGGAGATGCAGCTCATGCGCTGCACCGGCCGCGGCCAGGTCTTCCTCGCCGAGAACGGCGCCCACCTGCACCCGATCGAGCTCCAGGGCGACGGCATCTGCGTCTCCGCCGAGAACGTCCTCGCGTTCGACGAGTCCCTGCAGTACGAGGTCCGCCGCATCGAGGGCCACGGCATCCCCGGCGGCGCCCTCTTCACCATGCAGTTCCAGGGCACCGGCACCGTCGTCGTGAAGACCCACGGCGTCCCCGTCGTCCTGCCCGTCACGCCGACGACCTTCGCCGACTGCAACGCCGTCGTCGCCTGGTCCTCCGCGTCCCAGGTCGTCCTCTCCAGCCAGGTGCGGCTCCGCCGCAACGCCTACCCGGGCCACAGCGGGGAGACCGTGAACCTCCAGTTCCGGGGAGCCCCCGGCAACTTCATCGTCGTCCAGCCCTACGAGGTCTGAGGGAGCCCGTCATGAACCAGCAACTCGCGGGCTACGCCCCGACCCCCGTCGCGGCCCGGATGGAGAACCACGGCCGCACCATGCTCAAGGTCGCCATGGCCTCCGGCCAGGACCTGTACGCACGGACCGGCTCGATGGTCGCCTACGAGGGCTTCATCACCTACGAGCCCAACCCGCCCGCCGTCCGCCAGGTCGCCCAGCAGTGGGCCACCGGCGAGGGCGCGCCCATCATGAAGTGCTCCGGCGACGGACTGCTCTACCTCGCCGACTACGGCGCCGACGTCGTCGTCATCAACCTCCAGAACGACTCGATCTCGGTCAACGGCACCAACGTGCTCGCCTTCGACGCCCACCTCCAGTGGAGCGTCGAGCGGGTCAAGGGCCTCGCCAAGTTCGCCGGCCAGGGCCTGTTCAACGTGGAGATCGCCGGCACCGGCTGGGTCGCGCTCACCTCGCGCGGCACGCCGATCGTCGTCGACTGCGGCCGCGGCGAGGACGAGACGTACGTCGACCCCGACGCGCTCGTCGCCTGGTCGCCCGCGCTCAAGGTCAAGGGCAAGCGCAGCTTCAAGGCGTCCTCCCTCATCGGGCGGGGCAGCGGCGAGGCATACCAGATGGCCTTCTCGGGCCAGGGCATCGTCGTCGTACAGCCGAGCGAGGACAGCACCGACCGCCTGCGGGTCCGGGGCTGAGGGGGAGCGAGAACACACCATGCAGAGCCCGCTTTTCAACCACGCCGAACAGCAGAGCCAGGAGCGGTACGTCATCCAGAACCCGCAGCTCCTGCGGGTCAGCCTCACCGGGCAGGACGACGTCCTCGCCCGCAAGGGCGCCATGGTCGCGTACCAGGGACTCGTCGACTTCGACGGCGAGTACAAGACCCCGAGCCAGCGCCGGGCCCAGGCCCGCACCGGCGAGGGCCTGGACCTCATGCGCTGCTCCGGCCAGGGCACGGTCTACTTCGCCAACCTCGCCCAGCACGTCCACATCGTGGAGGTCGAGCAGGACGGCCTGACCGTCGACAGCGCCTACGTCCTGGCGCTCGACTCGACCCTCCACACCGAGGTCATCGCCGTCGACAGCCAGTACGGCATCTCCGGCTCCGGCAAGTACCAGCTCAACATCTCCGGCCGCGGCAAGGTCGCCCTGATGACCTCGGGGCAGCCGCTGATGATGCAGGTCACGCCCGAGAAGTACGTCAGCGTCGACGCCGACGCGATCGTCGCCTGGTCCACCGGGCTGCGCGTCCAGATGCAGGCGCAGACGACCAACTCCAGCGTCCGCCGCCGCCGTGGCGACACGGGCGAGGGCTGGGAGCTCAGCTTCCTCGGCCAGGGCTTCGCGCTCGTCCAGCCGAGCGAGGTCATGCCCCCGCAGCACGCGGCCATCGGCCAGGGCATCGCCGCCCAGTTCGGCGCCGGCCAGCACGGCGCCCACGCCCAGAACCAGAACAACGCCTGGAACTGAGCACACGCGAACGAGGGGCGGTCTCCACCGGAGACCGCCCCTCACACGTGCTCACGCCAGCCGCGCCAGCGTGCCCTTCAGCAGTTCCACCACCGACGTGTCGGCCACGTCCGCCACGTCCTCGTACGCGAACCAGCGCAGGTCCAGCGACTCGTCACTGATCTCCGCCACCGCGTCCGCCGGGGCGAGCGCCGCGTACTGCACGTCCAGGTGCCAGTGGCACGGCGCCGGGATCGGATGCCGGTCGAGGCGCACCGGGCCGCCCGGCAGCAGGGTGAGACCCGTGGCGATGCCGGACTCCTCGGCCGCCTCGCGCAGCGCCGCCGCCTCCACCGTCGGATCGCCCGCCTCGCAGTGGCCGCCCATCTGGAGCCACATGCCCAGCTTCTTGTGCAGGGTGAGCAGCACCCGCCCCCGCGCAGGGTCGATCACCAGCGCGCTGGAGGTCAGATGGCCCGCCTCGCACGGCTTGTACATGCCGTCCGGGTGCTCGGCGAGATGCGCCAGGTAGACATCGCGCAGCTCCGGCTGGTCCTCGTACCCCTTCAGGACGCGGACCGCGTCGTCGTACAGGCTCACTTCTCGTCGTCCCCGTCCTCGGTGCTCTCGCCCTTGGCGGCCTCGCCGAGCATCTTGTCCAGCTCGGAGAAGTCCAGGTGCTCCCGGTGCACGAAGCCGTCGGGGTCGTCCAGGTCCGTCGCCGTCGGCAGCATGTCCGGGTGCTCCCACAGACCGTCCCGGCCGTCGACCCCGCGCGCGTCGGTGAGCGAGGCCCACAGGCGCGCCGCGTCCCGCAGCCGCCGCGGACGCAGCTCGAGACCGATCAGCGTCGCGAAGGTCTGCTCGGCGGGACCGCCCGAGGCCCGGCGCCGGCGCAGCGTCTCGCGCAGCGCGTCCGCCGAGGTCAGCCGGGACTTGGCGGCCTCGTGGACCACCGCGTCCACCCAGCCCTCGACCAGCGCGAGCGCCGTCTCCAGACGGGCCAGGGCCGCCTTCTGCTCCGGGGTGTCCTCCGGCTGGAACATGCCCTGCTGGAGTGCCTCCTGCAGCTGCTCCGGGTGCGTCGGGTCGAGCTGACCGACGGCCTCCTCCAGCTTCGAGGTGTCGACCTTGATCCCGCGCGCGTATCCCTCGACCGCACCGAAGAGGTGCGCCCGCAGCCACGGCACGTGCGCGAAGAGGCGCTGGTGCGCGGCCTCGCGCAGGGCCAGGTAGAGCCGCACCTCGTCCGAGGGGACGCCCAGGTCCTTGCCGAAGGCCGCGATGTTCAGCGGCAGCAGCGCGGCACGCCCGGCCGGGCCGAGCGGCAGGCCGACGTCCGTCGAGCCGACGACCTCACCGGCGAGCGCGCCCACGGCCTGCCCGATCTGCTGGCCGAACATGGCGCCGCCCATGGAGCGCATCATGCCGATCAGCGGCCCGGCCATGGCCTGCATCTCCTGCGGCAGGACGTCGCCCATCGCCGAGCCGACCCGCTCGGCGACCGGGTCCACCAGCTGCTGCCACGCCGGCAGCGTCGCCTCGACCCACTCCGCGCGGCTCCACGCCACGGCCGTGCCCGCGCCGGAGGGCAGCGAGGTGACCTGGTCGAGCCACAGGTCGGCCAGCCGCACGGCCTCCTCGACCGCGGACTTCTCGGCCGGACCCACGCTCGCGTCCTTCGTGCCGTCGGCGGTGCCCTGGGCCACCACCTGGCGCGCGATCTGCTTGGCCATGTCCCAGTTCACGGGACCGCCCTCGTAGCTCAGCATCTGCCCGAGCTGCTGGAAGGCCGCGCCCAGATCGTTGGGGTTCAGGGAGCCGAACATCGCGGCGAACGGATTGTCCGCGCCGCCGGCACCGCCCATGCCGGGCAGCCCGCCGAAGCCGAACGGGTTCGCACCGAACGGGTTGCCGCCAGACCCCTGGCCACCTCCGGCGGGGTCCTTCTTCTTGCCCTCGTCGCCGTTCTCCGGCTCCTCCGGCGGAAGGCCGAATCCGAATGGGGTGTCACTCACAGGTTTCCTCGGCTCGTAGGGCCGCCGGCCTCCTGCCGACGGCGACTGCCCGACCAGGGCCTGTAGGACAGGCCCCGCACACCACCAGCGTAGACATCCGGGCCGGAAATGGGCTCGGTGCTCCGCCGGGCCGTGCCCTGCGGCAGGATGGACGCCACCTGGTCCGTACGCGTCATGCGCGTACGTACTGAAGACAACCGCTGGAGACGCCCGGTGAGTTCCCCAGATCCACAGGTTCGCGGAGCGCGAAACCACTCAACCCGGTCCGCCGTGCGCGGACCCGTCGTCGCGGTCACCGGCGCCGCTTCCGGTGTCGGTGACCTGCTGACCAGACGCCTCGCCGCCTCCGACGAGATCAAGCGGGTCATCGCCATCGACGAGCGCCGGGGCGAGGTCGAGGAGGCGCAGTGGCACATCCTCGACGTGCGCGACCCGGCCATCGCCGAGAAGCTGCGCGGCGCGGACGTCGTCGTGCACCTCGCCGTCGACCTCGACCTGGAGACCGACCCCGCCGCCCGGACGGCCTACAACGTGCGCGGCACGCAGACCGTGCTGACCGCCGCCGCCGCGGCCGGGGTCCACCGCGTGGTGCTCTGCACCTCCGCGATGGTCTACGGCGCCCTGCCCGACAACGACATCCCGCTCTCCGAGGACGCCGAGCTCAGGGCGACGGCGGAGGCCACCGGCGTCGGCGACATGCTGGAGATCGAGCGCCTGGGCCGCCGCGCCCCCCGCGCCCACCCCGGCCTGAACGTCACCGTGGTCCGCCCCGCCGTCCTCGTCGGCGGTACGGACACGGCGCTGACCCGCTACTTCGAGTCGCCCCGGCTGCTCGTCGTCGCAGGCTCCCGGCCCACCTGGCAGTTCTGCCACGTCGAGGACCTGGTCAGCGCCCTGGAGTACGCGGCCCTGGAGAAGGTCGACGGGGAGTTCGCGGTCGGCTGCGAGGGCTGGCTCGAACAGGAGGAGGTCGAGGAGCTCTCCGGGATCCGGCGCATGGAGCTGCCCTCCGCGGTCGCGCTCGGCACCGCGGCCCGCCTCCACCGGATCGGGCTCACCCCGTCCCCGGCGGGCGACCTCGCCTACACCATGCACCCCTGGGTGGTGAGCGTCGGACGGCTGCACGATGCCGGCTGGCGCCCCAGGTGGACGAACGAGGAGGTCCTCGCCGCGCTCCTGGAGGAGGTCGAGGGCCGTCACACGGTCGCCGGCCGCCGCCTGGGCCGCAAGGACGCGACGGCGGCCGGAGCGGCCGGCGCGACGGTGGCGCTGCTCGGCACGGCGGCCCTGGTCCGGCAGATGCGGAAGCGGCGGGGGCTGTAGCGGACGGCTTGTAGGACCCTCCTACGGAGGGTCTCGTCCACAGGTCGAAAGGTCCCTTACCGGATGTCGGAGCCGTACGGCACCATGGGCGCATGGCGCAGACGTACGACCACCCCGGCGAGCAGGCAGCGGACGACCCGATCAAGCTGCTCGCGATCCGTGACACCCCGCTCTCGGTCGACGAGGTCTTCCGGGCCGTCGGAGACGACGCCTCCGGCGGCACGACCCTCTTCGTCGGCACCGTCCGCAACCACGACGGCGGCGCGGACGTCGACGCCCTGGGCTACTCCTGCCACCCGACCGCCGAGGCGGAGCTGCGCCGCGTCGCCGAGAAGGTCGTCGCGAACTACCCGGTCCGCGCCCTGGCCGCCGTCCACCGCGTCGGCGACCTGCGCGTCGGCGACATCGCGGTGGTCGTCGCCGTGTCCTGCCCCCACCGAGGCGAGGCCTTCGAGGCCTGCCGGAAGCTGATCGACGACCTCAAGCACGAGGTCCCGATCTGGAAGCACCAGACGTTCTCGGACGGCACCGAAGAGTGGGTCGGCGCCTGCTAGGGGTGGCAAGGCGACGCGCCGACAGGGCGTAGTCGAACGCCCGATTTGCGTAACCGCCCCCCAGGCGCGAGCGTTGATCCCACAGATGACACAGTCTGCTGATCAACTCACTGGGGATGGGAGGTCGGGATGGCAGCGCTGGCCTGGTTGCTGATTCCGCTTTTCGCAGTCGTCGGCGCGGCGATATGGGGAAGCTGGGCTTCGAGGAACAAGACCATAGGTGACGTGGCGGAACTCGCCGGCTACGCACGCTTCCGGGACGCCATGGAGCGGTCCCACATCACGACCGCCGATTCCGTTCGGCCCGAGCGCGAACCGGCCGCGACGGCCTCGGCCGTCACCACCTCGCCGTCCGGCTGACGCGGAGCCGCCTCGTACGGACCGCCCCAGGGGTGCACCCACAGGCGAGTCCCGTACTGTCGTTCCATGCCACGCCGCACCGCGACGATGCTCGCCTCCACCCTGGTCCTGATCTGTCTGCTCATCGCGGGCGTCCTGATCCCGGTGCCGTACGCGGAGATGAGCCCGGGCCCCACGGTCAACACCCTCGGTGAGGTCAAGGGAGAACCGGTCCTGCAGATCTCCGGTCGCAAGACCTACCCGACCGACGGTCACCTCAACATGACGACGGTCCGCGTCACCAGCGCGGACTACAAGATGAACGCCGTCGAGGCCGTCTACGGATGGCTGGCCCACGACAACGTGGTGGTGCCGCACGACACGCTCTACCCGGACGGCAAGACCGAGGAGCAGTCGAGCCAGGAGAACGCCGAGGAGTTCAGCCAGTCCCAGGAGAGCGCCAAGGTGGCGGCCCTCAAGGAGCTGGGCATCCCGGTGGTGGCCCGGGTCGTCGTCGCCACCGTCGTCAAGGGCGCCCCGGCCGAGGGCAAGCTGCACGCCGGGGACGTCATCAAGGCCGTCGACGGCGTGCCGGTCAAGGAGCAGGCCGACGTCGCCAAGCAGGTGACGAAGCGGAAGCCGGGCCAGGACGTCGAGTTCACGATCGTCCCCGCCAAGGAGGCGGCGGCCGCCGAGAAGGCCCACAAGGAGCCCACCGTCACCCGGAAGGTGGTCATCAGGACCACCACCTCCGAGGAGGGCGACCGGGCCGTCGTGGGCATCCAGGCCGGCACCGACCACGTCTTCCCGTTCACGATCGACATCAAGCTGGCCGACGTCGGCGGCCCCAGCGCCGGTCTGATGTTCGCCCTCGGCATCGTCGACAAGCTCACCCCGGAGAGCCTCACCGACGGCCGGTTCATCGCGGGCACCGGCACCATCGACGACAAGGGCCAGGTCGGCCCGATCGGCGGCATCGAGATGAAGCTGGTCGGCGCGCGGAACGCGGGCGCCGAGTACTTCCTCACCCCGGCCGACAACTGCGAGTCGGCCGCCGCGGACACGCCCGCCGGGCTCACCCTGATCAAGGTGAACACGATCGACGACGCCACGAAGTCGCTGGAGAAGATCCGCAAGGGCGACGTGAAGTCGCTGCCGAGCTGCTCGAAGAGCTAGCTCGAAGAGCCAGAGGTACGGAAAGGGGCGCCCGGTCGACACGACCCGGCGCCCCTTTCCCGTACGTACGGGCTCTCAGCTCTCGAAGGTCGCCGCCAGCGCCTCGGCGAGGCCCGGCACCAGGTCGGGGCCGGTCAGCACCTCGGTCGGGGAGTCCTTCTCGCGCAGCCGGATCGCCGCCTCGCGGGTGCCGTCCCGCAGCACGGCCACGGTCATCCGGACCTCCTGGCGGTCCGGGTGCCCGGCGACCCACTTGGCGAGCTGCTTCTCGTTCAGGCCCTGCGGGACCTGGGCCTCGGCCGACGGGGGCAGCATGAGCCGCTCCACGGTCAGGGCGCAGCCGGCCACGGCGTCGGGCCAGGCGATCGTGCCGAGGAACTCGTCGAGGGCCTTGCCGCGCGGCAGCTTGTCCTGCTCGATCGGGGTGTAGGCGGTGGCGTCGTCGCCCAGGCCGAGCTGGGAGGCGAGCTTGGGCTCCTGGGCGCGCAGCCGAGCGGTGTCGACCAGGGCGAACAGGCGGGCGGGCTGGTCCCAGCCGAGGCCCGACGCGTACTCGTCGATCTCGAGCACTGCGCGGGTGAGGGGGCTCGCGGCCATCGCCGGGCCGGAGGGGGAAACGTTGGACATGACCAATATCCTGCCTCCTCTTCCCCGGAAGTCGGGAACTAGGTAAAGCCTCAGTAAGTTGCATCAGTGGGCTCTACGATCGCGGGGCCTGCTTGCAGACGCATCAAACGCTTTCAGACGCATCAACATCGAGGGGCGCACGTTGGCTTTCCAGATGCCGGACCGCGGCCAAGGCCCGTCCGGGCCAAGGATGAGAGTCGGCCGGCCGTCCCGGCGGGCCCGCACCCTGCTCATGACACTCGGGGTGCTGGCCGTTCTGGCCATGGCGTTCGTGATGTTCGCCGGGTTCTGGACGGACTGGCTCTGGTACCGCTCGGTCCACTACTCGTCCGTGTTCACCACCACCCTGTGGACCAAGATCGGTCTCTTCGCGGTCTTCGGTCTGCTGATGGGGATCGCCGTCGGCTTCAACATCTGGCTGGCGTACCGGCTGCGGCCGCCGCTCAGCGCGATGTCCCTGGAGCAGCAGAGCCTCGACCGGTACCGGATGGGTCTGGCGCCCTTCAAGAAGTGGGTGCTGCTCGCGGTCACCGCCCTGGTGGCCCTGATCGCCGGCGCCTCCGCGTCCGGTCAGTGGCGCACCTGGCTCATGTGGGTCAACGGCGTGGAGTTCGGCCAGAAGGACCCGCAGTTCGACCTCGACGTGTCGTTCTACGCCTTCGACCTGCCCTGGTACCGCTTCCTCCTCGCGTTCGGCTTCGCCGCCGTCGTCCTGTCGCTGATCGCCGCGGCGATCACGCACTACCTGTACGGCGGGCTGCGGATCACCAGCCCGGGCGCGCGTGCCACCGCGGCGGCCACCGGCCACCTCTCGGTGCTGCTCGGCCTCTTCGTCGCGCTCAAGGCCGTCGCGTACTGGCTCGACCGGTACGGCCTGGCGGTGAAGTCCAGTGACTTCAAGGCCACCGGCAACTGGACGGGCCTGCGGTACGTCGACGCCAACGCGTACCTGCCGGCGAAGACCATCCTGTTCTGCATCGCCGTCATCTGCGCGCTGCTGTTCTTCGCGACGCTCTGGCGCCGCACCTGGCAGCTGCCGGTGATCGGCTTCGGCCTGATGGTGCTCTCCGCGATCCTGATCGGCGGCCTGTACCCGGCCATCGTGCAGAAGTTCCAGGTCCAGCCGAACGAGCAGGCCAAGGAAGCGCCGTACATCCAGAAGAACATCGACGCGACCCGCAAGGCGTACGCGATCGACGGGACGAAGGCCGAGAACTACTCGGGCAAGTCGACGGTCAAGGCCAAGGACACGCTGCGGGCGGACGCCGACACGGCGGCCAGCTACCGCCTCCTCGACCCGAACATCGTGTCGCCGACGTTCCAGCAGCTGGAGCAGAAGCGGAAGTACTACCAGTTCCCGACGACCCTGGACGTCGACCGCTACGCCGGCAAGGACACCGTCGTCGGCCTGCGGGAGCTCAACATCAAGGGCATCCCGAAGCGGAACTGGATCAACGACCACTTCACCTACACCCACGGCTACGGCGCGATCCTGGCCTCGGGCACGCAGACGGACGCCAACGGCTCCCCGGTCTTCACCGAGTCCGGACTGCCGACGACCGGCACGCTCGGCACGTACCAGCAGCGGATCTACTACGGCGAGAAGACCGACCAGTACTCGATCGTGGGCGGCCCGCAGAAGGAGCTGGACTACGAGGAGACCGGCGAGAAGACCACCAGCTACAAGGAGAAGAGCGGCGTCAGCCTCTCCAACACCTTCAACCGCGCCGCGTACGCGGTGGCCTTCAGCGAGCCGCAGATCCTCTACTCGGGGGCCATCG
This sequence comes from Streptomyces sp. NPDC002463, assembly GCF_042889835.1. Taxonomy (NCBI): domain Bacteria; kingdom Bacillati; phylum Actinomycetota; class Actinomycetes; order Kitasatosporales; family Streptomycetaceae; genus Streptomyces; species Streptomyces sp. NPDC002463. The sequence continues at coordinate 217,106 of NZ_JBIARL010000001.1, read as the reverse complement.
GCGACGGCTCGCGGATCCTCTACAACCGCACGCCCAAGGAGCGCGTCGAGGCCGTCGCGCCCTGGCTGACCATCGACGGCGACGCCTACCCGGCGGTCGTCGACGGCCGGATCCAGTGGATCGTCGACGCCTACACCACGACCAACGGCTACCCGTACGCCTCGCGCACCACGCTCGGCGACACCACGGCCGACTCGCTGACCGTCGGCAACCAGCAGCGCACGGTCGTCGCCCAGCAGAACCAGGTCAACTACATCCGCAACTCGGTGAAGGCCACCGTCGACGCCTACGACGGCACGGTGAAGCTCTACGAGTGGGACACCCAGGACCCGGTCCTGAAGACCTGGATGAAGGCCTTCCCGGGCACCGTCGAGCCGAAGTCCGAGATCAAGGGCGACCTGCTCGCGCACCTGCGCTACCCGCAGGACATGTTCAAGGTCCAGCGCGAGCTGCTGACCCGCTACCACGTCACCGACCCCGCGCAGTTCTACAGCGGTTCGGACGCCTGGCAGGTGCCGGACGACCCGACCAACAAGGACGGCAACGCGGTCCCGCCGTACTACCTGAGCATGAAGATGCCCGGGGACACGGCGCAGCGCTTCTCGCTGACGACGACGTTCACGCCGAACGGGCGGCCCAACCTGGGCGCCTTCATGGCGGTCGACGCCGACGCCACCAGCAAGGAGTACGGCCGGCTGAGACTGCTGCGGGTCACCTCGGACGTGCCGGGCCCGGCCCAGGTGCAGAGCAAGCTCAACGGTCTGCCCTCGGTCGCCACCTTCGTCCGGGACATGAAGGGCGCCGACTCCGACATCCAGTACGGCAACCTGCTGACCGTGCCGCTCGACGGCGGGTTCCTGTACGTGGAGCCGGTGTACGCCCAGGGACGCAACGCGCTCTACCCGCTCCTGAAGAAGGTCGCGGTGTCGTACGTGGACGCGGACCAGCCGGCGGGCGACACCACCAAGGACACCACGGTGTTCGAGGACACCCTCACCGAGGCGCTCAACGCGGTCTTCGGGGTGGAGGCGCCCACCGCGCCGACGACCCCGCCGGGTACCACGAAGCCGCCCGGCACGACCCAGCCGCCGGCCTCGAACGACGCGGCCCTCCAGCAGGCCATCGCCGACGCCCAGAAGGCGTACGACGCCGGCCAGGCCGCTCTGCAGAAGGGCGACTGGACCGCGTACGGCAAGGCCCAGGAGGACCTCCAGGCGGCGCTCCAGCGGGCCGCGGACGCCGGAGCGAAGCTCAAGACGCCCGGGTCAGGCGGCTGACCTGAGGTTTTCCGTCCCCGCGTCGTGATACTGTTGGTTCACCGACGCGGGGTGGAGCAGCTCGGTAGCTCGCTGGGCTCATAACCCAGAGGTCGCAGGTTCAAATCCTGTCCCCGCTACTCAGGACAAGGGCTCGGATCCATAAGGATCCGGGCCCTTGTCGTGTGTCGGCGTGCCGGGGGGTGCCGAAGGGCGGTAGGGAAGGGGCGAGTTGGCGTGAGTCGTGTTTGACTTGTCTCTCTGTGGGCATGTCGACAAAACGCTGAGTGACCTCACTGGCTGCGGTATACCAGGTGTGCTCGGGTTGCGGGTGGTGCGACGATGGTATTTATGGGGGACAGGGCAACTCTGTTGGAGACAGGGCGGTTTGTGCAGCGGCACGCCAGAAACGCCGCAGACGAGATCATCGAGGCAGTGGGGGCCGTCGATGCGGCCGTCGACACCACCGCAGACGCCGACACCGACGCCGAGACCGAGACCGAGACCGAGGCCCGGCACCGGCGGGCCGCCGAGCACGGCGACCTCGCCTCGATGAGCGCGCTCGGCGCGCTGCTGCTGCGCCGCGGCGACCTCGACGGCGCCGAGCCCTACCTGCGCGGCGCCACCGCCGAGGGGGACCGGGCCGCGGCCAACAACCTCGGCGTCCTGCTGCACCAGCGCGGCTACCCCGACGAGGCCGCCGGCTGGTGGCGCGTCGCCGCCGTCGCGGGCTCCGCACCTGCCGCCCACGCCCTCGGCCGCCACCACCGCGAGCGCGGCGACGAGCCGGCCGCCGAGTACTGGCTGCGCCAGGCCGCCGAGCAGGGCCACGCCCTCGGCGCGTACGCCCTCGCCGACCTCCTGGAGCACCGCAGCGACGTCGGCGCCGAGCGCTGGCTGCGCGCCGCCGCCGAGCAGGGCCACCGCGAGGCCGCGTACCGCCTCGCCCTCGCCCTGGAGCGCCGCGTCACCGAGACCACCCGCGGCCCGCACGAGACCGGCACCCGGCTCCGGGCCCCCGGCACCAGGGCCGTCGTGCCCTCCGGCGCGGCCGTGACCGGCACCGCCGTACCCGGGCAGCCCGCCGGCGAGCGCACGGGAGAGGCCGCCGAGGCCGAGCAGTGGTTCCGGCAGGCCGCCGCGCGCGGCCACCGGCGCGCCGCGCTCCACCTGGGCGCGATCCTGGAGCACCGCGGCGAGCTCAAGGAGGCGGGCCGCTGGTACCTCAGCTCCGCCAAGGAGGGCGAGGCGAAGGCCGCCTGCGCCCTCGGCTTCCTGCTCCGCGACGCGGGCGACGAGGAGAGCGCCGCCGTGTGGTGGCTGCGCGCCGCCCAGGACGGCGACGGCAACGCCGCCAACGCCCTCGGCGCCCTGCACGCCGCCCGCGGCGAGCAGCAGACCGCCGAGCGCTGGTACCGGGCCGCCATGGACGCCGGCGACGTGAACGGCGCCTACAACCTCGGGCTGCTCTGTGCCGCCCAGGACCGCATCCCGCAGGCCGAGCAGTGGTACCGGCGCGCCGCCTACGCCGGCCACCGTGAGGCCGCCAACGCGCTCGCCGTGCTGCTCCTCCAGGCCGGCGACGCCAACGGTGCCGAGCCCTGGTTCTCCAAGGCGGCCGAGGCCGGCAGCGTCGACGCCGCCTTCAACCTGGGCATCCTGCACGCCGGGCGCGACGACGACCGCACGGCCCTCGTCTGGTACGAGCGGGCCGCGGCCGCCGGACACACCGAGGCCGCCCTCCAGGTCGGCATCGCCGCCCTGCGGGACGGCGACGAGCAGACCGCCGAGCGGCACCTGCGCTGCGCGGCCGGCGGCGGCAGCGCAGAGGCCGCCTTCCGGCTCGCCTCGGTGCTCGACGCGCGCCGCCCCGAGCCCAGCCCCGCCGTGCTCGGGGCGCCCCGAGAGGAGAAGTCCGAGTGCGAGGAGTGGTACGAGCGGGCCGCGCAGCAGGGCCACCGGCGCGCCCAGGTGCGGGTCGGGATGCTCGCCGCCGGGCGCGGCGACCTGGCCGAGGCCGACCGCTGGTACCGCGAGGCCGCCGAGGCGGGCAGCCGCAACGGAGCCTTCAACCTCGGGCTGCTGCTCGCCCGCGAGGGCAGTGAGCGGGAGGCCGCCCTCTGGTGGACCCGCGCGGCCAGGGCCGGCCACGGCCGCGCGGCGCTGCGGCTCGCGCTGCTCGCGGCGCGCCGGGGCGAGCTCACCGAGGGGCGTCGCTGGTGCGACCGCGCGGTGGAGCTGGGCCCGGCGGAGGTCGCCGAGCGGGCGGCCCGGCTGAGCGAGGCGCTGCACCAGGAGCTCACCGCCTAACGGATTTGCCCTGCTCCGGATGGTCCCGTAAGGTTGTGTTCACCGACGCGGGGTGGAGCAGCTCGGTAGCTCGCTGGGCTCATAACCCAGAGGTCGCAGGTTCAAATCCTGTCCCCGCTACTCAGTAGCAACGAAGGCCCGGATCCAGTCACTGGATCCGGGCCTTCGTCGTACGCGAGCACGGAGCGCGAAAAAGCCCTCGCCTCGGCGGGGGCTTCTCCGGAGGCGGTCAGGCCGTCGTGGCGCAGCTCGGGCAGAGGCCCCGGTAGGTGACCTCGACGTTCGAGATCACGAAGCCGAAGCGCTCGGTGTCCGGGAGGTCCGCCAGCGGGTCGCCGACCGGGTGCACGTCGCGGATCGCGCCGCAGCGGCCGCAGACCAGGTGCTGGTGGGGCCGGTGGGCGTTCGGGTCGTACCGCTTGGCGCGTCCGTCGGTCGCGACCTCGATGACCTCGCCGAGGGTGACCATCTCGCCCAGCGTGTTGTACACGGTCGCGCGGGAGATCTCGGGCAGCCTCGTCACGGCGCGCGCGTGGACCTCGTCGGCGGTCAGGTGTACATGGTCCCCGTCGAGGACCTCGGCCACGACGCGCCGCTGCGCGGTCATTCGCCAGCCGCGTCCGCGCAGTCGTTCCAACAGGTCGCTCATGAGGGCCAGCCTAACAGCCGGGGCAGGGAGCCCCGAACGGGTGTGATTTTGGATGCTTACTTGACTTGGACAATGTCTATTGTAGGGTCTGGTCCAGGACAGGATGAAGGACGGCACAGGCAGTCCATGACGCAGGAGGCGCACGTGACGCAGGGACCGCTCACCACGGAGGCCGGGGCTCCGGTCGCCGACAACCAGAACAGCGAGACCGCGGGCGTCGGCGGGCCGGTCCTCGTCCAGGACCAGCTCCTCCTGGAGAAGCTCGCCCACTTCAACCGCGAGCGCATCCCGGAGCGCGTGGTCCACGCGCGCGGTGCGGGCGCCTACGGCACCTTCACGGTGACCCGGGACGTCACCCGGTGGACGCGGGCGAAGTTCCTCTCCGCGGTCGGCAAGGAGACCGAGACCTTCCTGCGCTTCTCCACCGTCGCGGGCAACCTCGGCGCGGCGGACGCCGTGCGCGACCCCCGCGGCTGGGCGCTGAAGTTCTACACCGAGGAGGGCAACTACGACCTCGTCGGCAACAACACGCCGGTGTTCTTCATCAAGGACGCCATCAAGTTCCCCGACTTCATCCACACCCAGAAGCGCGACCCGTACACCGGCTCGCAGGAGGCGGACAACGTCTGGGACTTCTGGGGCCTCTCCCCGGAGTCGACCCACCAGGTGACCTGGCTCTTCGGCGACCGCGGCATCCCCGCCTCGTACCGCCACATGAACGGCTACGGCTCGCACACGTTCCAGTGGAACAACGAGGCCGGCGAGGTCTTCTGGGTCAAGTACCACTTCAAGACCGACCAGGGCATCAAGAACCTCACCCAGGACGAGGCCAACCGCCTCGCGGGCGAGGACCCGGACTCGCACCAGCGCGACCTGCGCGAGGCCATCGAGCGCGGCGACTACCCGAGCTGGACCGTGCAGGTCCAGATCATGCCCGCGGCCGACGCGGCGACCTACCGCTTCAACCCGTTCGACCTCACCAAGGTGTGGCCGCACGAGGACTACCCGCCGATCGAGATCGGCAAGCTGGAGCTCAACCGCAACCCGGAGAACATCTTCGCCGAGGTCGAGCAGTCGGTCTTCAGCCCCGCGCACTTCGTGCCGGGCATCGGACCCTCCCCGGACAAGATGCTCCAGGGCCGCCTCTTCGCGTACGGGGACGCCCACCGCTACCGCGTCGGCATCAACGCCGACCACCTGCCGGTGAACCGCCCGCACGCCACCGAGGCGCGCACCCACTCCCGTGACGGCTTCCTCTACGACGGCCGCCACGGGGGCGCGAAGAACTACGAGCCGAACAGCTTCGGCGGCCCGCGCCAGACGGACCGGCCGCTCTGGGCCGGCTCCGCCGTCACCGGCGTGACCGGCGAGCACGCCGCTCCCTCGCACGCCGAGGACGACGACTTCGTGCAGGCGGGCAACCTCTACCGCCTGATGTCCGACGACGAGAAGCGCCGCCTCGTCGCGAACCTGGCCGGCTTCATCGCCAAGGTCTCGCGCGAGGACATCGCCGAGCGGGCGATCGACAACTTCCGCCGGGCGGACGGAGACTTCGGCAAGCGGCTGGAGGCCGCGGTCCAGGCCCTGCGCGGCTGAGGGCGCTTGCCGTAAGGAGAGGGCGGGCCGGACTTCCGTACGGGAGGTCCGGCCCGCCCTCGCATCATCCCGCGACGCTGTGCACCGGGACCCAGCAGCGGATGATGTCGCGTACGGAGACCATGCCGACCGGTCCCCGGTCGTCGAGGACGACGAGGTGGCGGAAGCCGCCGTGGGTCATGGCCTCGGCCGCCTCCGCCAGGGTCCAGGTGGGCGCGGCGAAGACGACGTCACGGGTGGTGTGGGCGTCGGCGGTCTCGTGGTCGGGATCCTGGTCGCGGGCGATCGAGTTGAGGATGTCGCGCTCGGTGAGGATGCCGAGTCCGCCGGCGTCGCCGTCGAGGACGACGCAGGCGCCGACGCGGCGCGCGGCCATCAGTCGGGCGGCCTGTCGGAGGGTGTGGGCGGGGCCGATGGTGAGGACCACGGTGCTCATGGCGTCACGGACGAGCATGGACGGAGCCACCTCCTTGGTGAATTCCTCTTCGAGAAAGAATTCACAAGCTCACAAGCGGGGGGACTCTCAGAGTTGCACCGGGGGAGGAGACCGACAAGGGGGCGCGCGACGCGCCCTCGGGGAGCGTCAGGGGCGCGCGTTCTCCTGGTTCAGGTAGCTCAGCAGCTCGCCGTGGAGCAGGCCGTTCGACGCCGCCGCGTTCCCGCTGTGCGGGCCGTGCCGCCCGTCCAGACCCGTGTACGTGCCGCCGGCCTCCTGGACCACGATCGCGACCGCGGCCATGTCCCACAGCGACAGCTCCGGCTCCGCGCAGATGTCCACGGAACCCTCCGCGACCATCATGTACGGCCAGAAGTCGCCGTACGCCCGGGTCCGCCAGCACGCGCGCGTGAGGTCGAGGAAGCCGTCGAGGCGGCCCCGCTCCTCCCAGCCGCTGATCGAGGAGTACGCGAAGGAGGCGTCCGACAGGGACGCGACCTTCGAGACGCCGAGGCGGGTCGCCGAGGCCAGGCTGCGGCCCGTGTACGCGCCGAGCCCCTTCGCCGCCCACCAGCGTCGGCCGAGGGCGGGGGCGGACACCACGCCCACCACCGGCTGGAACCCGGTCTCCCCGGCCTCCATCAGCGCGATCAGGGTCGCCCAGACCGGCACCCCGCGCACGTAGTTCTTCGTGCCGTCGATCGGGTCGATCACCCAGCGGCGCGGGCCCGAGCCCTCCACGCCGTACTCCTCGCCGAGGATCGCGTCGCGCGGCCTGGCGCGCTGGAGCTGTCCGCGGATCAGCTCCTCCGCCGCCTTGTCGGCCTCGCTCACCGGAGTCATGTCCGGCTTCGTCTCGACCTTCAGGTCGAGCGCCTGGAATCGGTCCATGGTGGCCGCGTCGGCGGCATCCGCGAGGACGTGGGCGAGACGCAGATCATCGTGGTAATCGGCCATGGTCGGCACTCTATCCCCGACGCGCGAAGGCACGGAGAAAGCGTCCACGGGAGCCTTGACAGCGCCCGGGCGCCTGCCGACGCTGAGCGGAGAACCGTTCCCTTCCCGGAGGTGAGGATGGCGAACGCCCGCGAGGCCCTGCTCGACGCCGCGCTCGCCGCGCTCGCGCACCACCCCTGGTCCGCCGTGCGGATGTCCGACCTCGCCGCCGCCGCCCGGGTCTCCCGGCAGACGCTCTACAACGAGTTCGGCAGCAAGGACGGGCTGGCCCGCGCCCTCGTGCGACGGGAGGCCGACGCCTATCTCCACGGTGTCCGGCGCCTGCTCGCCGCGCCCGCCCCGCCCGAGCGGAACCTCGTCCGGGTCGCCGAGTGGATCGTCGCCCGCGCCGCCGTCCGCCCGATACTGCGGGCCCTGCTCACCGGCGCCTGGAACGAGCGGCTGCCGCAGCCCCGGCCGGCCCGCCCCGGCGCCCGGCTCGCCCCCGTCCCCGCCCAGCGGCGCGCCGACGCCGGGCCGCCCGCGCCCGGCGAGCTCGTGGCGGAGACCGCGGCCTGCGCGGGGGAGCGGTGGGCGGCGGGCTGCGAGCTCGCCGTACGGATCGCCCTCAGCCACGTCGTCGCACCGGCCCTGCCGGTGGGGCCTCAGTGCGCCGAGCCGGAGAGCTGGAGTCCGATGACCCCCACGATGACCAGGGTGATCGAGACGATCTTGAGCGTGGAGACCACGTCGCCGAGGAAGACCATCCCGTAGATCGCCGTCCCGGCCGCGCCGATCCCCGTCCACACCGCGTACGCCGGACCCACGTCGAGCTTCCGGAGCGCCAGGGTGAGGAGGCCGAAGCTGCCGAGGGCGAAGGCGGCGAAGGCGATCGTCGGCCACAGCCGGGTGAAACCGTGCGAGAGCTTCAGGCAGACCGCGAATCCCGTCTCCAGGATCCCGGCGATCACCACCAGCAGCCACGCCATCGTCAGTGCCTCCCACGCCGTCGGTGACTGCTTCGTCGCACTTGGTGCGATTATGCATTTACCGGCAGTGAGCGGGCGTAAACGCCGACGGCTCAGTCGCCCTCGCGTCGCTCCCGGGTCGCGAGCAGCCGCCGCAGCGAGAACAGCCGCGCCGGATCGGCGTGCCCCTCCGCCACGAACGCGTCCAGCGCGCAGTCCGGCTCGTCGTGGCTGCAGGCGCGCGGGCAGTTCTCGGTGCCCGGCACGAGATCGGGGAAGGCGAGGATCACCCGGGACGGGTCGACGTGGTGGAGGCCGAAGGAGCGCACGCCCGGGGTGTCGATGACCCAGCCGCCCTCCTTGTCGTTCAGCGGCAGCGCGAGCGCCGAGGTCGTGGTGTGCCGGCCCCGGCCCGTGACCGCGTTGACCACACCCGTGGTGCGCCGCCGGTCCGCCGGGACCAGGGCGTTCACCAGGGTCGTCTTGCCGACGCCGGAATGGCCGACGAACGCGGTGGTGCGGCCCTTGAGGTGCTCGTGCACCCGCTCGGCGGCGACCCCGTCGACGAACTCGTCACGGGTGGTCACCACATGGGGAACGCCCAGCGCGCCGTACATCTCCAGAAGGGCGTCCGGCGGGGCCAGGTCCGACTTGGTCAGGACGAGCAGCGGGGAAAGCCCGCCGTCGTACGCGGCCACCAGACAGCGGTCGATCAGCCGGGGGCGCGGCTCCGGGTCGGCGAGCGCGGTGACGATCGCCAGCTGGTCGGCGTTGGCGACGACCACGCGCTCGTACGGGTCGTCGTCGTCGGCCGTGCGCCGGAGCACCGAGCTCCGCTCGCCGATCCGCACGATCCGGGCCAGCGTGTCCTTCTCGCCCGACAGGTCGCCGACCAGGGAGACCCGGTCGCCGACGACGGCGGCCTTGCGGCCCAGCTCGCGCGCCTTCATCGCGGTCACGGCCCGGTCGTCGACCAGGCAGGTCAGCCGGCCGCGGTCGACGGTGAGGACCATGCCCTCGACGGCGTCCTCGTGCTTCGGACGGATGCTGGTGCGGGGACGGGTGCCCTTGCGGTTGGGCCGCTGGCGGATGTCGTCCTCGTCGGTGTGCTTGCCGTAGCGCCGCATGGTTCAGACCCCGAGCATTTCGGTCCACATCGTCGGGAAGTCCGGCAAGGTCTTCGCCGTCGTCGCCACGTCCTCGATCTCCACGCCCGCGACGGCGAGGCCGATGATCGCGCCCGCCGTCGCCATGCGGTGGTCGTGGTACGTGTGGAAGACGCCGCCGTGCAGCGGACGCGGGCGGATGTGGAGGCCGTCCTCGGTCTCGGTCACGTCGCCGCCCAGTTCGTTGATCTCCTTGGTGAGCGCCGCGAGCCGGTCCGTCTCGTGCAGCCGCAGATGGGCGACCCCGCGCAGGGTCGAGGGGGAGTCGGCGAGGGCCGCGACCGCCGCGATGCCGGGGGTCAGCTCGCCGACCTCGCCGAGGTCCACGTCGATGCCGTGGATCCGGCCCGTGCCGGTGAAGGTCAGACCCGCGTCGGTGAGCTCGCAGGAACCACCCATCTCGGTGAAGATCCGGCGCAGCTCGTCGCCCGGCTGGGTGGTCCGCGTCGGCCAGTCGGGGATCGTCACCCGGCCGCCGGTCACCAGGGCCGCCGCCAGGAACGGCTGGGCGTTGGACAGGTCGGGCTCGACGACGAGGTCCCGGCCGCGCAGCGCGGAGGGCGCCACCCGCCAGACGTCCGGCTCGCCGCCGTGCTCCGGCTCGTCGACCCGGGCGCCGACCGCGCGCAGCATGTCGACGGTCATCCGGATGTGGGGGAGCGAGGGGAGCCGGCTGCCCACGTGCCGTACCTCCACGCCCTGGTTGAAGCGGGGCGCGGTGAGCAGCAGGGCGCTGACGAACTGGGAGGACGAGGAGGCGTCGATCTCGACCGTGCCGCCGTCCAGGCCCCCGGCGCCGTGCACGGTCAGCGGGAGCGCGCCCCGGCCGTCGTCGTCGATCCGGGCGCCGAGCGCGCGCAGCGCGTCGATCACGCCGTGCAGCGGGCGTTCGTGGGAGCGGGGGTCGCCGTCGAAGCGCACCGGGCCGTCGGCGAGGGCCGCGACCGGGGGCAGGAAGCGCATGACCGTGCCGGCGTTGCCGACGTCGACGGTCGCGGGGCCGCGCAGCGGGGAGGGGATGATCCGCCAGGCCTCGCCGGAGCCGTCGGGACCCACGCCTTCCTCGATCTTCACGCCGAGGGTGCGGAGCGCCTCGGCCATCAGGAGGGTGTCGCGGGAGCGCAGTGGGCGGCGCAGCCAGCCCGGCTCGGCGGCGAGCGCGGCGAGGACCAGGGCGCGATTGGTGACCGACTTCGATCCGGGCACGGTGACGGTCGCGTCGACGGCACCGCGGGCATACGGGGCGGGCCAGAGGTCGGTGGGCGGGTCGGTGTGCGCGGAAGCTGCTGCGGTCATGGAATCACTGTACGGGGGAGTCAGATGCCCAGGAGCCAGCGCCCGCCGCCGATCAGGGCGGATATCGAGACCGCGTGGAAGAAGAACAGCCACACTCCCGCGGGCACCTGGGTGAGCCGCGACAGCTGGTCGGCGTCCGAGTCGGGGGCGCCGCCGTGGCGCCGCTTCGCCTGGAGCTCGAACGCCGGGCGGACGCCGCCGAGGAGCAGGAACCACACCACCGCGTACGCGAACGCCGACTGGACGTCCGGGCCGGTCAGCCGCGCGACGAGGACGAAGGCGGCGCCCGTCAGGACGACGGTGAGGACCCCGTACGCGTTGCGGACCATCACCAGCATCGCGAGCAGCAGCGCGGTCGCGATCCACAGCAGCAGGGTGACGTGGCCGATGCCGAGCAGCGCGGCGCCGCCCAGCCCGAGCAGCGGGGCCGCCGGATAGCCGGCGGCGAGGGTGAGGACCACGCCGACGCCGGTCGCGCGGCCCCGGGAGACGGTGAGCCCGCTGGTGTCCGAGTGCAGCCGGATGGCCTCCAGGCGGCGGCCGGTGGCGAGGGCGATCAGGCCGTGGCCGCCCTCGTGGGCGATGGTGATCGCGTTGCGGGCGGGGAGCCAGAGGCGGCGGAGGGCGACCAGTGCCAGCGCGCCGACGGCCGTGACGTAGACGATCCACGCGTCGGGAGCGGGCTGGGTGCCGAGGATCTCGGTCATTTCGCGGACGGCTCCTCGGTCGGGTGCGGGAAACGTGGCAGTGTGGCACGTATGTGCGGACGGTATGCATCGAGTCGGCGGCCCGAAGACCTCGTCGACGTCTTCGGGATCGAGAAGTGGGAGCCCGAGGAGACCCTGGCCCCCGACTGGAACGTGGCCCCCACCAAGGAGGTCTGGGCCGTACTGGAGCGTCCTCTGAAAGACGCCGGATCCCCACGTCCGGTTCGCCAGCTGCGCGCCCTGAAGTGGGGGCTCGTGCCGTCCTGGGCGAAGTCGCCGGAGGGCGCCGCGCGGATGATCAACGCGCGCGCGGAGACCGTGGACGAGAAGCCCTCCTTCCGGCGCGCCTTCCGGTCGCGCCGCTGCATCCTGCCCGCCGACGGTTACTACGAGTGGGTGACCGGGGCCGCCGAGCGCGACCTGGAGGTCGAGGGGAAGAAGAAGCGTCCCCGGAAGCAGCCGTACTTCGTGACCCCGGCGGACGGCTCCGTCTTCGCGATGGCCGGGCTCTACGAGTTCTGGCGGGACGCGACGCTGCCCCCCGAGCACCCCTCCGCGTGGTGGGCGACCTGCTCGGTGATCACCACCGAGGCCGAGACCGGCCCGCTGGGCGTCGCCCCGGCCGAGGGCCCGCGCTCGCTCGCCGACATCCACCCCCGGATGCCGCTCATGCTGACCGAGGACCGCTGGGACGCCTGGCTCGACCCGGCGCGCACCGACCCCGAGGAGCTGCGCGGGCTGCTCGCCCCGCCGCCCGGCGGCCTGATGCGGGCCTACCCGGTCGCGACCGCCGTCAGCAACGTCCGCAACAACGGCCCCGAGCTCCTGGAGGAGCTGTCGGGACCGGAGGTCGGCACGCTCTTCTGACGTTCCGGGAGCGACGGACGGCAGGATGGGGACGTGACACAGTACGAGACCGTCTCCACCGGCGCCGGTGAGGCGCGCATCACCTGGTACGCCGGGACGAAGCCCTGGGCCGTCCTCGCCCTCGGCCACGGCGCCGGCGGCGGCGTCGAGGCCCGCGACCTCCAGGCCCTCGCCGCCGCACTGCCCGCGCACGGCGTGACCGTCGCCCTCGTCGAGCAGCCCTGGCGGGTCGCCGGCAAGAAGGTCGCGCCCGCGCCGAAGACCCTCGACACCGGCTGGCGCGGCCTCTGGCCGGCCCTCGCCGGGCCCGGCCTCCCGGTGATCGCCGGCGGCCGCAGCGCCGGCGCCCGGGTCGTCTGCCGGACCGGCCGTGAGCTCGGCGCGCTCGCCGTCCTCGCCCTGAGCTTCCCGCTCCACCCGCCGGGCAAGCCCGAGCGGTCCCGCGCCGAGGAGCTGCTCGGCACCGGACTGCCCACGCTCGTCGTCCAGGGCGGCAACGACACCTTCGGGCGGCCCGGGGAGTACCCGGAAGGGCCGTACGAGCTCGTGGAGATCCCGTACGGGGACCACGGCTTCGCGATCCCCCAGCGCGCGCCGCTGACCCAGGACGAGGCGCTCGCCGCCCTCGTCGACGGCGTCACGAAGTGGATCACCGGCCTCCGCTGACTTCACCGTGTGCACCGGGAATGCGACGCCGGTGACCACTGTTGTGGAGAGCGTCGGTGTGAGAGCAAGGAAGAGGGAGTCCGTCGCATGGGTTCGACCATCTGCCCAGAGCGTGCGCAGGCCGCTGACCTCGACTGGACAGTGCTGCCCGCACCCAGGACCGCCCCGATTCGGGCGGCGGGCGGAGCGGTTCCTCGTCTATCCTCCGAAACGAGCGGGTCCGCCCTCGGGCTCGCCGCCGCGCTGGAGGAGGTGGGTCCGGTCACTGGGACCGACACAGGGACCGACGACGGCCCCGAGGAGACGACCGAGGAGCGCAACGCGCGCTTCGAACGGGACGCCCTGGGCTACCTCGACCAGATGTACTCGGCCGCGCTGCGCATGACGCGCAACCCCGCGGACGCGGAGGACCTGGTGCAGGAGACCTACGCCAAGGCGTACGGATCCTTCCACCAGTTCCGCGAGGGTACGAACCTCAAGGCCTGGCTGTACCGCATCCTCACGAACACCTTCATCAACTCGTACCGCAAGAAGCAGCGTGAGCCCCAGCGCAGCGCCGCCGAGGAGATCGAGGACTGGCAGCTCGCACGCGCCGAGTCGCACATGTCGACCGGTCTGCGGTCCGCCGAGTCGCAGGCGCTCGACCACCTTCCCGACTCCGACGTGAAGGAAGCGCTCCAGGCGATTCCCGAGGAGTTCCGCATCGCCGTCTATCTCGCCGATGTCGAGGGCTTTGCGTACAAGGAGATCGCGGACATCATGGGGACACCCATCGGTACGGTGATGTCCCGACTGCACCGGGGCCGCCGCCAGCTGCGCGGCATGCTCGAGGACTACGCTCGCGACCGCGGGCTGGTACCCGCGGGCGCCGGAGAGTCGTCGAACGATCTGAAAGGCTCGGGCTCATGAGCTGCGGAGAGCCGCACGAGACGGATTGCTCAGAGGTCCTGGATCATCTCTACGAGTTCCTCGACCACGAGATGCCCGACAGCGACTGCACCAAGTTCGAGGTGCACTTCGAGGAGTGCTCCCCGTGCCTGGAGAAGTACGGCCTCGAACAGGCGGTGAAGAAGCTCGTCAAGCGCTGCTGCGGCAGTGACGACGTCCCCACCGACCTGCGCGCCAAGGTCATGGGCCGGATCGACCTGATCCGCGGCGGACACCTGGTCCCCGAGCAGGACATCACGGTGAACGCCCCGACGACACCGGCCCCGCAGGAGTAGCACCCCCCCCGCACCGGCAGGGGAGCGGAAGGCCGCCGCGACACGCTCGCGGCGGCCCCGCGCATATATCAGCTTGTATCACCCGATGGTGCGAATCACTCCGACCGCGCCGTCGTCGGCCGCCCAACTCGCTAGCGTGACAGGCGTGATGGGCGTGAAGGTCATTCCGCGAACGGCCCGTGTGTACATCGGCTGCGCCCTGCTCGGCGCCGGGACCTGCGTCCTGCCCGCGCTGCGCCCCGGCGCCGCCGTCCCCTGGGGCACGGTCGCACTCCTCGCCGCCCTGTACGCGCTCTGCGAGCTGCCCGCCCGCTGCCGGCTCATCGGCCGCGCGCTCGGCGGCTCCGTCCCCATGGGCACCGGCTCCTTCTTCCCCGTGCTCCTCGCCTCCGCGCTGCTCCTGCCGCCCGCCGCCGCCGCGCTCACCGCGATCCCCGGCAGCCTCCTCGCCCGTGTCGAGGAACCCCCCGCCGCACCCCGCCGCGCCTGGCGGGCCGCCGCCACGGCCCTCGCCGTCTGGGCCGCCGCCCTGACCGCCGAGACCCTCGGCGGCCCCACCGCCCTCGGCCGCGGCCCGGACGCCCCCGACCTGCCGTACGCACTGCTGCCCGCCGGCGCCGCCGCCCTCGCCTTCTGCCTGGTCCTCACCGCGCTCGACGGCGGCATCCGGGCGACGGCCGGGGGACTCCCCCCGCGGGCCGCCTGGCGCGGCCTCCTCGGCCGGGCCCTCGCCCCGCACACCGTCCACGGCCTCGCCGGACTCATGATGGCCGTCCTCTGGCGCAGCACGTACGGCCCCGTCGCGGCGCTCTTCGTGCTCCTCCCCATGTACATCTCCTGCTGGGTCTTCGCCCAGTACCACCGCGAGCGCGCCGCCCACCAGGCCACCATCCGCGCCCTCGTCCAGGCCGTCGACATCAAGGACACCTACACCCGCGGCCACAGCGAACGCGTCGGCCACGCCTCCGTCCTGATCGCCCGTGAGCTCGGCATGGCCGACGACCGCCTCGACGTCGTCCGCTTCGCCGGCATCCTCCACGACGTCGGCAAGCTCGGCGTCCCCACCCGGGTGCTCACCAAGGACGGGCCCCTCACCTCCGAGGAACGCCGGGTCATCGAACTGCACCCCGAGTACGGCCACGAGATGGTCCGCGGCATCGGCTTCCTCGGCGAGGCGCGGGCCGCGATCCTGCACCACCACGAACGCATGGACGGCAGCGGCTACCCGTACGGGCTCCACGGCGAGCAGATCCCCGAGTTCGCCCGGGTCGTCGCCGTCGCCGACGCCTTCGACGCCATGACCTCCACCCGCTCCTACAGCCGTGCCCGCCCCGTGCCCACCGCCCTCGCCGAACTGGAGCGCTGCGCCGGCACCCAGTTCGACCCCCGGATGGTCACCGCCCTCGTCCAGGCCCTCGACCGGCACGGCTGGCAGCCCGCCGTCACCGCCGACGAGACCACCCCACAGCCGGAACCGCAGTCCGAGCAGGTCCCGCCGCCGCGCGAGCCCCTGCCCGCGCCGGCCGCCAGGGAGCCCGCGTGAGACCCGGGGCGCCCACCGTCGGCGCCGTGCGCGGCGCCGCGCTCCTCCTCGGCCTCACCGGCTTCGGCGCCACCCTCTGGTACGGCCTCGACGAACCCGGCAACGCCCTCGCCTTCGGCACCCTCGTCGCCCTCGGCGAGCTCGCCCGCTGGGGCGCCGCACCCGGTGAACGCGAGCCCGCGCCGCTCGGCGCCGCCGGGGCCCTCGCGTACGCCCTGCTCGGCACCAGCGCCGGCCACGCCACCACCCACGGCGTCCTCCAGACCGTCGCCGTCGTCGTCGCCGCGGGCCTCGCCGGGATCGTCCCGCACATCGCCCGCGGCCGGGGCCCCGGCCTCGACCACTTCGCCCGCCGCGTCCTCACCGTCGGCTTCGCCGCCCTCTGCTTCCAGCCCCTCTACAACGCGGGCGCCGTCACCCGGCACCTCGGCCAGGGCCCCGCGTACGCCCTCTTCCTGGTCCTCCTGCTCGTCCTGACCGCCCTCTGCGACGCCGTGCTCGCCGCCCTCCTCCTGCGCGCCCGCACCGGATTCCCGTACGGCCCCCTCCTGCGCGACGAACTCCGCGCCTTCCTCGGCATCGGCTCCGCCGTCTGCGCCACCGGCACCGTCATGGCACTCGGCGTCGCCGCCGCCGGACTCTGGGCCCTGCCCGTGCTCGCCGTCCCGCTCCTGCTCACCCAGCTCTCCTTCCGGCGGTACGCGGCCGTGCGGACCGTCAACCGGCAGACCATCGCCTCCCTCGCCCGTGCCACCGAGATCGCCGGCTGCACCCCGCCGGGACACGCCCGCCGGGTCGCCGCCCTCAGCGCGGCCGTCGGGCGTGAGCTCGGCCTCTCCGGGACCGAGCTGACCGTCCTGGAGCACGCGGCGCTCATGCACGACATCGGTCAGCTCTCCCTCGTCGACCCGGTCGAGGGCGGCGCCACCGCCCTTCTCCCGGCCGAGGAGCAGCGCCGCATCGCCCTCCTGGGCGGCGAGGTCGTCCGCAGGACCGGGGTCCCCGAGGCCGTCGCCGTCGTCGTGGAGCGGCAGGCCGACCCGTACCGCGAGCAGCCGCCGGCCGCCCGGATCGTCCGGGCCGTGAACGCCTACGACGACCTCGCGGGCGACGGCGCGGGCGCCGCCCTCGGGGCCCTGGAACGGCTCAGGCTCGGCACCGCCCGCGACTATCACCCGGATGTCGTCGAATGCCTGGCCAGGGTCCTGGCACGCGGCGGAGCCCCTGGGGTGACCTCGGCGGTCCCTGGGTAACCCATGGGTAATGAGCGCGCGTCCGACCGGGCATGGTTGGATGCGAACAAGAGGGTGAAGCGACCGGCAGGCGGGAATCGTGAAGATCTTCGGGAAGGTACGGCATCGGCCCTCCGCCTCGTGGCGGCAGGCCACCGACCGCGCGTTCACGCTGATCGGCGACGGCCGGTACGAGGACGCGGGCGCACTTCTGACGCGCGCGGCGGATCTGGAGCCCTGGCTCTCCGAGTCCTGGTTCAACCTGGCGCTGCTGCACAAGTTCCGGCACGACTGGGAGCAGGCCCGGGCCGCAGGGCTGCGCGCCGTCGCGCTCCTCGACAAGGAGACCGGTGCCCCGGACTGGTGGAACGTCGGCATCGCCGCCACCGCCCTCCAGGACTGGCCGCTGGCCCGCCGGGCCTGGCAGGCCTACGGCCTCAAGGTCCCCGGCGCCGCCGCCGGCACCGGCGAGCCCGCCGGCATGGAGCTGGGCAGCGCCGCCGTCCGCCTCTCGCCCGAGGGCGAGGCGGAGGTCGTGTGGGGCCGCCGGCTCGACCCGGCCCGGATCGAGGTCCTCTCCATCCCGCTGCCGTCCTCCGGCCGCCGCTGGGGCGAGGTCGTCCTCCACGACGGCGTGCCGAACGGCGAGCGGACCACCTCCGCGGGCCCCTCCTACCCCGTCTTCGACGAGATCGAGCTGTGGGCGCCGTCCCCCGTCCCCACCTGGGTGGTCCTCCTGGAGGCGGCCACCGAGGCCGACCGGGACGCACTGGAGCAGCTGGCCGCCGAGGCCGGGTTCGCCGCCGAGGACTGGTCGTCCTCCGTGCGGCTGCTCTGTCGCGCCTGCTCCGAGTCGACGATGCCGAGCGCCGAGGGCGAGGGCGAGCACTCCGACCCGCACGACCACAGCGAGCCCGGGCACCCCGGACCGCTCGGCCACCGCTCGCCCGGGGAGCTCTGGGTCCCGGAGCGCGAGTGCGGCATCGCGGCCCCGGCGGGCCTGGTGCGCGGGCTCCTCGACGGCTGGGTGGCGGACAGCCCGGACAGCCGGGAATGGCGTGATCTGGAAGAGGTCTGCTGAGGCCAGGGCCCCGGGCCCGTAGGCTGTCCCTCGACGGAATCGGGTTTTCAGAAGGGCGCGGCCGGACATGGCGCAGCAGGAGACGGACGAGCAGACGATCAACGACGGCTTCGTCGTGGACACGGAGGACTGCGAGGCGCGGGAGCTCGCCTACCGCGAGCGCGGCACGGCCCGCCCGATCACGGTCGTCGGCAACCCCGTCCTCCACCGCG
This sequence comes from Streptomyces sp. NPDC002463, assembly GCF_042889835.1. Lineage (NCBI taxonomy): Bacteria > Bacillati > Actinomycetota > Actinomycetes > Kitasatosporales > Streptomycetaceae > Streptomyces > Streptomyces sp. NPDC002463. Next base: position 198,962 of record NZ_JBIARL010000001.1, on the reverse strand, counting down.
AGTGCAAGGACGTCACCGAGTTCGACGACGAGCTGGCGAAGCTCATCGACGACATGTTCGCCAGCCAGAAGGCCGCCGAGGGCGTGGGCCTGGCCGCGAACCAGATCGGTGTGGACCTCAAGGTCTTCGTCTACGACTGCCCGGACGACGAGGGCGTCCGGCACACCGGTGTCGTGATCAACCCCGTCCTCCAGGAGCTCCCGGCCGAGCTGCGCGTCCTGGACGAGTCCAACGAGGGCTGCCTGTCCGTGCCGACGGCCTACGCCGAGCTGGCCCGCCCCGACTACGCGGAGGTCCACGGCCAGGACGCCCAGGGCAACCCGATCAAGGTGCGCGGCACCGGCTACTTCGCCCGCTGCCTCCAGCACGAGACGGACCACCTGTACGGCTTCCTGTACATCGACAAGCTCTCCAAGCGCGACCGCAAGGACGCCCTGCGCCAGATGGCCGAGGGCACCCCGCGCTACGAGACGGTCCCGAACGACTGAGCGCATGACGAAGGGCCCGCACTCCTCGGAGTGCGGGCCCTTCGTCGTACCGGCTAGAAGTCCTCGTCGAGGTCCACCGAGCCCTCGACCGCCACCTGGTAGGCGGACGGGCGCCGCTCGAAGAAGTTCGTGAGCTCCTGGACGCCCTGGAGCTCCATGAAGGAGAAGGGGTTCTCCGAACCGAACACCGGGGCGAAGCCGAGGCGCTGGAGGCGCTGGTCGGCGACGCACTGGAGGTACTCGCGCATCGACTCGGTGTTCATGCCCGGCAGGCCGTCGCCGCACAGGTCGCGGCCGAACTGCAGCTCCGCCTCGACGGCCTCCTTCAGCATGTCCGTGACCTGCTGCTGGAGCGCGTCGTCGAAGAGCTCCGGCTCCTCCTTGCGGACGGTGTCCACGACCTCGAAGGCGAAGTTCATGTGCATCGTCTCGTCGCGGAACACCCAGTTGGTGCCGGTCGCCAGGCCGTGGAGCAGGCCGCGGGAGCGGAACCAGTAGACGTACGCGAAGGCGCCGTAGAAGAACAGGCCCTCGATGCACGCGGCGAAGCAGATCAGGTTCAGCAGGAAGCGGCGGCGGTCGGCGGCCGTCTCCAGCTTCTCGATCTTCTCGACCGAGTCCATCCACTTGAAGCAGAACTGCGCCTTCTCGCGGATGGAGGGGATGTTCTCGACGGCGGCGAACGCGGCGGCGCGGTCGTCCGGGTCGGGCAGGTACGTGTCCAGGAGCGTCAGGTAGAACTGGACGTGGACCGCCTCCTCGAAGAGCTGACGGCTCAGGTACAGCCGCGCCTCCGGGGAGTTGATGTGCTTGTAGAGCGTCAGCACCAGGTTGTTCGCCACGATCGAGTCGCCCGTCGCGAAGAACGCGACCAGACGGCCGATCATGTGCTGCTCACCGGGGGTGAGCTTGGCGAGGTCGGCGACGTCCGAGTGGAGGTCGACCTCCTCCACGGTCCAGGTGTTCTTGATGGCGTCCCGGTAGCGCTCGTAGAAGTCCGGGTAGCGCATGGGGCGGAGCGTGAGCTCGAAGCCCGGGTCCAGGAGGTTCTTCTTCTCGGTGGAGCTCATTACTGGCAGGCCTCGCAGGACTCGGGGTTCTCAAGGGAGCAGGCGATCGCGTCCGCGTCGGGGGTCGCCTGCTGGACGGGGATCGGGGCGGCGGCCTGGGCGGCGCGCGCGATCCGGGTCGCCGGGCGGGAGCGCAGGTAGTACGTCGTCTTCAGGCCCTGCTTCCAGGCGTACGCGTACATCGACGACAGCTTGCCGATCGTCGGCGTCTCCATGAACAGGTTCAGCGACTGGCTCTGGTCGAGGAACGGGGTCCGCGCCGCCGCCATGTCGATGAGGCCGCGCTGCGGGATCTCCCAGGCCGTGCGGTACAGCTCGCGCACCTCGGCGGGGACCCAGGTGAAGCCGGCCACCGAGCCGTTGGAGTCGCGCAGCGCCTCGCGGGTCTGCGCGTCCCACACGCCGAGCTTCTTCAGCTCGTCGACGAGGTACGAGTTGACCTGGAGGAACTCGCCGGAGAGCGTCTCGCGCTTGAACAGGTTGGAGACCTGCGGCTCGATGCACTCGTAGACGCCGGCGATCGAGGCGATCGTCGCGGTCGGCGCGATGGCGAGGAGGAGGCTGTTGCGCATGCCGACGGCGGCGATCCGCTCGCGCAGCGCGGCCCAGCGCTCCGGCCAGTTGAGCTCCACGTCGTAGTGGTCGGGGTGCAGCACGCCCCGCGCGGTGCGGGTCTTGTCCCAGGCGGGGAGCGGGCCGCTGCGCTCGGCGAGGTCGGCGGACGCCTCGTACGCCGCGAGCATGATCCGCTCGGCGATGCGCGTCGACAGGGCGCGCGCCTCGGCCGAGTCGAACGGCAGCTTCAGCTGGAAGAAGACGTCCTGGAGGCCCATCGCACCCAGGCCCACCGGACGCCACTTGGCGTTGGAGCGGCCGGCCTGCTCGGTCGGGTAGAAGTTGATGTCGACGACCCGGTCGAGGAAGGTGACGGCCGTGCGGACGGTCTCGTCCAGGCGCTCCCAGTCGATGTCGCCGCCCGTGACGAAGGCGCCGAGGTTGACCGAACCCAGGTTGCAGACGGCCGTCTCGCCGTCGTTCGTGACCTCGATGATCTCGGTGCAGAGGTTCGAGGAGTGGACGACCGTGCCCGGCTCGGCCGTCTGGTTGGCCGTGCGGTTCGAGGCGTCCTTGAAGGTCATCCAGCCGTTGCCGGTCTGGGCCAGGGTCCGCATCATCCGGCCGTACAGGTCGCGGGCCGGCATCGTCTTGCGGGCCAGGCCGGCGGCCTCGGCCTTGAGGTAGGCGGCGTCGAACTCCTCGCCGTACAGGTCGACGAGCTCGGGCACGTCCGACGGGGAGAACAGCGACCACTCGGCGTCGGCGTTGACCCGGCGCATGAACTCGTCCGGGATCCAGTGCGCCAGGTTCAGGTTGTGCGTACGGCGCTGGTCCTCGCCCGTGTTGTCGCGGAGCTCCAGGAACTCCTCGATGTCCGCGTGCCAGGTCTCCAGGTAGACCGCGGCGGCGCCCTTGCGGCGGCCGCCCTGGTTCACGGCGGCGACGGAGGCGTCGAGCGTCTTCAGGAACGGGACGATGCCGTTGGAGTGGCCGTTGGTGCCGCGGATCAGCGAACCGCGGGCGCGGATGCGGGAGTACGACAGGCCGATGCCGCCCGCGTGCTTCGAGAGGCGCGCGACCTGGTGGTAGCGGTCGTAGATGGAGTCCAGCTCGTCCTGCGGGGAGTCCAGCAGGTAGCAGGAGGACATCTGCGGGTGGCGGGTGCCGGAGTTGAAGAGCGTGGGGGAGGACGGCAGGTAGTCCAGGCGGCTCATCAGGCCGTACAGCGCGCTCACTTCGTCCAGGGCGCGGACGCTGTCGTCCTCGGCGAGGCCGGCGGCGACGCGCAGCATGAAGTGCTGCGGGGTCTCGACCACCTTGCGGGTGATCGGGTGGCGCAGCAGGTAGCGCGAGTAGAGGGTGCGCAGACCGAAGTAGCCGAAGCGGTCGTCGCCGGCCGGGTCGATCGTCGCGTCGAGGCGCTCGGCGTGCAGGGCGACGAACTCGGCGGTGCGGTCGGCGATGAGGCCCTCGCGGTGGCCGACGGCGACGGAGGCCGAGAAGGACACGGCGCCCTGGCCGGCCGCCTCGTCGGCGATGGTGATGGTGAGGAGCCGCGCCGCGAGCCGGGAGTACGCCGGGTCCTCGGCGATCAGGCCGGCGGCCGCCTCGGTGGCCAGCTCGCGCAGCTCCGCCTCGTCCGACGTGGCGCTGCGACCGCGGAGGGCGGCGGCGGCGACCTTGCCGGGGTCGGTGTCCGGGAGGTCGGCGGTGAGATCGGTCAGGGTCCGCAGGAGTACGGTCCCGGGTCCGTCGGTCTCGATCGCTGCGGCCGGATCGGCGGGCGCGATGGTCACGTGGAGGCTCTCTCTCGCTCGGCGGGGCCGCGGGCGGGGGAGGCGGGCATGCGGGCACCCGTACGCGCGGGCGCGCCGCGTCCACCGGCCCACTCCGCGAGGCCCGGACGTCTGTGGCACCCGGAACGGACGGACCGGGCACGCTGTCGGCAGGTCCTCGGACTCACTCCGTACGAAGTGCGAAACCACACGAAGTACACCGTTGCGGGACAGTTCCGGATTCGCGCCGGATTTCCCTGCGTCGACAGCGAGGATGAGCATACATGTGGGGGGCGCCGCTTGCGGCACCCCCCACATGTTGTGTCGGTCCGGGAGTTACAACTCCAGGGCGTACGTGCGCAGCGAGTGATCGGGGATCGGCTCCCAGTCCCGTTCGGGGGTCCGGACGAAGCCCAGCCGCTCGTAGATCCGGTGCGCCGAGACCATCAGATCGGCCGTGGAGAGCACGAGCCGCGCGCAGCCGGGGAGGGATCGCGCCCGGTCCACGCAGGCGCGTACGAGGGCCTCTCCGACGCCCCGGCCGCGGGCCGCCGGAGCGACCACGAGCATCCGGAACTCGGCCTCGCCGGGGACCGCGATGTCCGCCCAGGCGGTGCCGCCCTCGGCGAAGGTGACCCCGCCGATGATCCCGCCGTCCGGGTCGACGGCGACGAGCACCTCGCTCTCGCGCGCCCGCCGGGCCGTGTCGCGGAGCACGGCCAGATAGAAGTCGTCCTCGCCGTGCAGCAGCAGCCCGTCGTTCAGGTAGGTCAGCCCGGTGAGGTCACCGAGCTCCTCGTGCTCCTCGGGCCGTACCGCCCTGATCGTGAAATCCATGGGCTCCAGTCTGCCTCCGCGGCACGCGAAGGGGGCCCGGGATTTCCCGGGCCCCCTCTTTCACGCGTCCGCGGGTCAGTGCGCTCCGGCGCCGACCTTCGGGAGGTCGCGGACTCCGGCGTCGCCCGCGTCCGCCGTGTAGTCCTCCGGCGAGGTCTCGTCGACGCCCTCGGGGGCCTTCACGGCCTTGAGGACGAAGGTCAGGACGACCGTGACGAGGACGTTGAGCACGAAGGCGGTGAGGCCGATGTAGCCGATCTCGCCGATGCCGGGGATCTCGGCGGCCGAACCGCCGAAGTGCTTCTGGGTCGGGCTGGCCACGCCGTACGCGGCGGCCGTGCCGTAGACCATGCCGACGGCCCAGCCGGCGAGCAGCGCCCAGCGGTGGAACCAGCGGGTGAACAGACCGCCGACGAGCGCCGGGAAGGTCTGGAGGATCCAGATGCCGCCGAGCAGCTGGAAGTTGATGGCGACCGTCTTGTCCATGGTGAGGACGAAGACGAGCGCGCCGACCTTCACCAGGAGGGACACCAGCTTGGAGACCTTGGTCTCCTGCTCCGGGGTCGCGTCCCTCTTGATGAAGTCCTTGTAGATGTTCCTCGTGAAGAGGTTGGCCGCGGCGATCGACATGATCGCGGCGGGGACGAGCGCGCCGATGCCGATCGCGGCGAACGCGACGCCCGCGAACCAGTCCGGGAACATGTTCTCGAACAGCTGCGGGATGGCGAGCTGGCCGTTCGTGACCTTCACGCCGGCGGCGATCGCCATGAAGCCGAGGAGGGCGAGCAGGCCCAGCATCAGCGAGTACAGCGGCAGGATCGTGGTGTTGCGGCGGATGACCTCACGGCTCTTGGAGGAGAGCGTCGCCGTGATCGAGTGCGGGTACATGAAGAGCGCGAGCGCCGAGCCGAGCGCGAGCGTCGCGTACGTCCACTGGCCCGCCTCGCCGGGCACGAGCGCGCCCTTCGGCTTCCCGGTGGCCGGGTTGACCGTCGCGTACGCCTCGCCGGCCTTGGTGAAGATCTCGTCGAAGCCGCCCAGCTTGATCGGGATGTAGATGATCGCCACCGCGATGACGATGTAGATCAGGGTGTCCTTGACGAAGGCGATGAGCGCCGGGGCGCGCAGCCCGGAGGAGTACGTGTACGCCGCGAGGACGCCGAAGGCGATGAGCAGCGGCAGGTCCTTGACGAACCAGTTGGTGTTCTCGCCGCCGCCGACGCCCATCACGTCCAGGACGGCCTGGATGCCGACGAGCTGGAGCGCGATGTACGGCATGGTGGCGAGGATGCCGGTGACCGCGACCGCGAGCGACAGGCCCTTGGAGCCGAAGCGGCCGCGCACGAAGTCGGAGGTGGTGACGTATCCGTGCTTGTGCGAGACCGACCAGAGGCGCGGCAGGAAGGTGAAGATCAGCGGGTACACCAGGATCGTGTACGGGACGGCGAAGAAGCCGGCCGCGCCCGCCGCGTAGATGGCCGCGGGGACGGCGACGAAGGTGTACGCCGTGTAGAGGTCGCCGCCGAGCAGGAACCAGGTGATCCAGGTGCCGAACGACCGGCCGCCCAGGCCCCATTCGTCGAGGCTCTCGTTCTCGGCCTTGCGCCAGCGCGCGGCCAGGAAGCCCATGACCGTGACGGCCAGGAAGAAGAAGACGAAGACGCCGAGCGCCACGCCGTTCACGCCGTCCTTCATCGCGCGTCACCTCCCTTGCGGGCGCGCTGGTCCAGCTGCCACAGCTTGTACGCGACCATGGTGAGCACCGTGGAGATCAGCACCCAGAGCATCTGGTACCAGTAGAAGAACGGGATGCCCGCGAAGAGCGGTTCGACCTTCGCGTAGGAGCTCACCCAGAGCATGGCCACGAACGGGGCGAACAGACAGAGGGCGATCACCACTCTGAGCGGGGTGACGACCGATTGTTTCCCTTGTGTCGCTTGTGACATGGAGATCCCGTCCACTTTGCCGATGATCTGATGACGCCGAGGAAATCTAGGGGACCGTCGCCGTTCTCGGAACCCCCGTCCGTATCACGGATCTGTTCCCCGGACGGTTCAGAGCCATCCCTCCTTCGTCGCCCGCACCCCCGCCTCGAACCGGCTGCGCGCGCCGAGCCTGTTCATCAGCTCCGAGCTCATCCGCCGCACGGTCCGCAGCGAGACCCCGAGCCGCCGGGCCGCGATGTCGTCCGTGCAGCCGATGCCGAGGAGCATCAGCAACTCCCGCTCCTGCGGGGAGAGGTCGTGGGCGTCGCGGCGCGGGGCCTCGCCGAAGGGGGTGCCCGCGTCCCACAGCCGGTCGAAGAGGACCACGAGCGCGTGGACCAGGCCGGGGCTGCGCACTTCGAGGGCGCCGGCGCGGCCGTCCTCCGGGTCGACGGGGACGAGGGCGGCCTCGCGGTCGACGATCACCATGAGCATCGGGACGACGGGCACGGTCCGCGCCTCGCCGCCGAGGTCGCAGTACCAGCGGACGTACTCGACGGTCGGCGGGTCGTTGCGGAAGCTCTCCTGGTAGATCGAGCGGATCTTCACCCCGCGTTCCAGGGCGAGTTGGTCGAGCGGCTGGCTCGCGTCCATCGTGTCGGGGAGCTGGGCGCCGCCGGGCAGCAGCGAGAGGCACTCGGTGCGGGCGTTCGCGGCCAGGTCCTCCAGGCGTTCGCGGACCTGGTCGAGTCCGGTGATGCGGTCCACGAGGTCGTGCCGGACGGCCGGTTCCGGGCAGTCGGCGTAGGAGGCGAGGATGCCGGCCACCGCCCGGCCCGCCTGCTCGACCTGGCGCTTGCGTTTGCTCAGCTCGGCCTCGGCGCGGGAGAGCAGGAACGAGAAGCCGACGTCGGGGTTGAAGGGTTCGACCTCTCCCGAGGTGTCGTCCATGAGGACGAGCTTGAGGTCCGCGAGGCAGGCGAGCGCCTCGCGGACCTCCGGCTCGGGGCGGCCCAGATGGGCCGCCATGTCCGTCACGTCGTACTCGGGCCGCTCCAGGAGCAGTCGGTAGACGGCCTCCGTCGACTCCTGTATGCCGAGCGCCTCCAGCATCGGTGATTCCCCCTCGTCACGTTCCGTGGCGCGACCGGTCGGGCCGGTGATCGCGGTCGTCGATGCTAGAGGGGATGATCCCTCTAGGTCTAGACCAATCGGGGTGAACTCGCGGGTGAGGCCACGCGGGTACGGCGGCCAGCGCGTCCACCACCGCGCCCGCCGCGAACCCGGATACCAGCAGGGCCAGTTCGACCTGCGGACCGATCCCCACCGCGAGCACCGCCAGCGCGCCCGCGCCCGCCGCCACGATCCCCGCCCGGCCCGGGCCGCCCGCCGACCGCTCCAGGGACACGCAGAACGCGAAGGTGCCCACCACCAGCGGCACCCAGCCCGTCACCGCGCCGGTCCCCGCGGGACCCCACTGCCACAGCACCACGAGTGCCCCCGCCGCCGCGCCCGCCGCGAGCAGCCCGGCCAGGACCGCCCGCGCCGCCGGGCCCCGCCCCGACCGCCGGGCAAGGACCCCGAACGCGGCCAGGGCCGCCGACGGGACCGCGTACGGCAGCAGCCCGTACACCCCGTCCACCAGATCCCGGTCCACCACACCCGAACCGCCCACCAGGGCGCCCGTGCCGGCGAGCGCCGACCGCAGCGCCGTCACCGTCCCCGCCCCGGCCGCCGTCATCGGCTCCGCCTCCGGCACGACGACCACCAGGGCGGAGCCCGAGCGGCGCCAGTCGGCGGGCGCCGCCGCGAGCAGCACACCCGGAACCCGCGCCGCCCGCACGGCCACCGCCGCCGCGTCGGCGCCCTCGGCCACCAGGACCTCCAGCGGGTTCAGCACCCCCGAGGGCACGCCGGCCGCCGTCAGCCGGTCCAGACCGTCCCGGGCCGGACCGCTCGCCACCAGGGCACGTGCCTCCGGGTTGCCGACCCGCAGCTGCGTGGCCGCGCCGGTGAGCAGGACGAGGAGGGCGAGACCGACGGCGGGGAGAGGCGCGGAGAGGACCCGGTTGCTCTGTACGGGCTTCGGCACCACCCGAGGTACGACCCGAGGCCCCAGCGCAGGCCCCAGCACCGGCCCCAGCGTGAGCGCCGCCGCCGTGCCCACCGCGCAGACCGCGAGGCCCGCCACCCCGACCGACCGCAGGAACGGCGCCGGGAAGAGCGCCAGGACCGCGCAGGCCGCCGCGCCCGCCGCGCCGCCCGTCACCGCCGCCCGGGCCGCGGCCGCGCCCGGCGGCCGCGCCCGGCGGTGCACCGCGACCACGAGCGCCGTCACCGGCACCAGGTACACCACGACGAAGCTGATCTCGGTGAACCCCGCCACCGCCTCCACCAGGACCAGCGCCCCCACCGAGGTCACGGCCGCGAGCAGCAGCGGCGCCAGGACCCCGAGCGGCGAGCGGAACACCAGGACCAGCACGAGCAGCAGCCCCACCGCGCAGACCGCCTTCGCCGCGAGGGCCACCGCGCCCGGCCCCGCGAGCGCGCTGTCGTGCTGGAGCGGCAGGACGCCCGTCACCTCGACCCGGGCCCCGGGCAGCGCCGACCGCAGCCCCGTGCGCAGCGTGACCGCCGCCTCCTCGACCGCCGTCAGACCCGCCAGGTCCGGCTTCCCGGCGGCCGGGTAGACCAGCGCGTACTCGGTCCGCCCGTCCGTGCCGAGGAACCCCTCGTCGCCCGTCGCCGCGTGCGAGACCGTCCGCGCGCCCGGCCCAGCCGCCCGCTCCAGAGCGTCCGCGAAGGCCTGCGCGTCCCGCGCCGCCGGCCAGGTCACGACCGCGACCAGCGGGGCGACCGCGGCCCCGTTCCCGTACCGCTCCTGGATCGCCCGGTTCGCCCGGTGGCCCGGCCCGTCGGACGCGGTGAAGGACTGGTCGAGCCGCCCGAGGCCGAGCACCGCCACCGCCCCGCCGAGCAGCAGCACGAGCAGCCACACCACCCCGACCGCCACCCGGTGCCGCAGCGCCGCGGTCCGTACGCGCTCAGTCCACATCGTCGAGCCGCTTCCTGAGCTCCTCGTCCAGCCGCAGCCCCACCGCACCCAGGGTCTCGTCCAGCTGCTCCGGCGAACTCGCCCCGATCACCGGCAGGACGGGCAGCTCACCGCCCGACGCCCAGGCCAGGACCACCTGGTTCGCGGTCACCCCGAGCTCCGCCGCCACCTCGGCGAGCACCTTCAGCCGCCGTTCCGAACCCGTGTGCCGGTACTGCTCCGGGATCTCCTTGCCCGGATCGGTGTACGCCCCCGTCAGCTGGGTCGTGTACGCCGTGAACGTCAGCTCCGGCCGCGTCCCCAGGTAGTCGAGCAGCTCCTCCGAGGCGTGCGGGTTCACCCCGAACTCCGCCCCGGGGCGCGGCCGGAGGTAGGTGTACCGCTGCTGCACGGCCGCGTAGTCCGGCAGGTCGGCGGCGGCCGCCGCGCCCCGGGACTCCTCGATCCGCCAGGCCGCGAAGTTCGAGCAGCCGGCCCGGCCGATCTTCCCGACGTCGGCGAGCTCGGCGAAGACGCCCATCGTCTCCGCGACCGGCGTCGCCCGGTCGTCGATGTGCGCGTAGTACAGGTCGATCCGGTCCGTGCCCAGGTTCCGCAGGCTCGCCTCCACCTGGCGGCGGATCACCGGCGCCGACAGGCCCTCCGCGCACTCCGGCCAGGCCGAGCCCGGCGGGTCCGGCAGCGCGCCGACCTTCGTGGCGATGACCATCTCGTCCCGGACGCCCCGGCTGCGCAGCCAGCGCCCGATGAGCAGCTCGCTCTCGGCGCCGGTCGCGCCCGGCTCCCAGAAGGCGTAGGTGTTCGCGGTGTCGATGAAGGTGCCGCCGGCCCCGTGGAAGCGGTCGAGGACGGCGAAGGCCGCGGCCTCGTCGATCCGGGTGCCGAACGGCAGGGTGCCCAGGCAGAGCGTGGACACACGGGGGCCGTCGGGGCCGCCCAGGTTCGTGTACTCCATGGTTCTTCTTCTCTCTCAGAGGGTGACGGTCAGTTCCTGGACGAGGTGGTCCGAGAGGCCCTCCGCGTCACGGAAGCGGTACGAGCCGACCCGGGCGCCGCCGCCGGTGAACGCCCAGTCGATCCGCCAGAACCGCAGCCGCGCACGGGCGTTCCAGCTGGCCGGCAGGACCGAACGGCAGGCGCCGATCGCGTCGCGCAGCGAGCGGGGCATCCGGCGTATGTCGCCGATGGCGGCGCTGGTGTTGAAGTCGCCGGTCACCAGGACCGGGTGCGGATTGCCCCGCAGGTCGGCGACGAGCGCCGCGTACTCCCGGTCGCGGGCCGCCGCCCGGCGCCGCATGTCCCGGAAGAACGCCGGACGCAGCGGGTTCATCACCGTGAGCTGCACCGGGATGTGCACGTTGTACGTCGACAGGACACGCTCCCCGACCCGCAGGTCCACCCGCAGCGAGCAGGCGCCGACCGGCACCGGCGGCCCGGCGGGCGGGAACCGGGACAGCGTCACGGAGTTGTTGCCGACGGCCAGGTGGTGGCCGGGGAACTCCGCCCGCAGCCGGGCCTCGTCGTCGATGTCCCAGACCTCGCCGCCCTCGAAGCCGTTCAGGTACTCCTGGAGGACGTACACGTCGGCGTCGAGCGAGCGCAGGAAGGCGTAGTAGCGGTCGGGGTCGCCGCCCTGGTTCCAGTGCTGGGTGTTCCAGGACACCAGCCGCAGCCCCTCCCCGTCGGCCGCACGGCGGAGTCCCCGCAGGTTGATCCCGTTCTGCGGCCACGCCACGAGGAGGCAGCCCCCGGCGAGCGCCGCCGCGAGCCCGCCGCCGGTGGCGAGCGCGGCGGCGAGCAGGGCGAGCGGCACGGCCGCGAGGGCCACCGGCGGAAGCAGCGAGACCGCGAGCCACGGCCACCAGCGGCCGTTGAGCACCAGGTGCAGGGCCAGGAAGACCGCCCAGGCGAGGGCGCAGTACAGGACCATCGCCGTCATCCGCTCCCCGGCAGCGACACCCACAGGTCCTGCACGGCGTGGTCGGACAGCTCCTCCGGAGCGCCGAACGCGTACCGCTCGGCCCGCGCCCCGTTCCCGGTGAACGCCCAGTCGGTCCGCCAGAAGGGCTTCCAGCCGCCCTCCTCCCAGCTCGTCGGGTACGGGTCGGTGCTCACCTCCGCCGCGTCGTCGAGGTGCTCCCGCAGCGGGTCCAGGTCCGACATCGCGGCCGTCGCGTTGAAGTCGCCGGCCACGACCACCGGGTTGCGGTTGGCCGCCAGGTCGGCTTCGAGGCCCTCGTACTGCGCCCGGCGGGGGGCGAACCGTTCCCGCATGTGGCGGTAGAAGGCGGCGGAGAGGAGACCGTCCGGCATGCTGTTCCACACCGGCATGTGCACGTTGTAGAAGGACACCGCGCGGCCCCTGACCAGGACGTCCGTCCGCAGCACCTTGTTCGCGCGGTACTCCGTCGGCCAGTCCGCGCCGGGCGGCACCTCCCGGGCCGGGCCCACGGCCGGCTGCCGCAGGATCGGGAAGCGGGAGAGCGTCACCAGCTCGCCCCGGACGGCGAGCCGGTAGCCGGGGAACTCCCGGCGCAGCCGTGCCAGGTCGTCGACCGGCAGCTTCTCCTTCCGGTCGGCGGTGACGTGCTGGTACTCGTGCAGCAGGTACACGTCGGCGTCCTTCGCCTTCAGGAAGGCGTAGAAGTGGTCCTGGGTGCCGAGGAGCTGGTTCCACGAGTTGGTGTTCCAGGCGAAGACCCGCACCGCGTCCGGTCCCGGCCGCGGCTCCGTCCGCCACAGCGCCGCCGGGTCGAGGCCCGACTGCCCGAAGCCCAGGAGGAGGGCGAGCGCGGCGGCGGCGAGGGTCCGCCACCTGGCCGCGCCCCGGGCGAGCGGGACGAGGGCCGCGAGGGCCAGGGGCACCAGGACGAAGGCGGCCGGCGGCACGATGCCGACGAACTGCCCGAGCCAGACGCGGCCGTCCGCCGCCCACTCGACGAGGAGCAGGACGAGCCAGGCGAGGGCGGCGCCCAGGACGAGCAGGTTCCGGCGGTTCCGTACGGGCACGTCCTGAGCCGGCGCGAGCGTGTCAGCCACGGTCGGCACCCGCGGTCGCCCGCGCGAGGTCGGGCCGCGGCTGCGGGTCGTACAGGTGCCGGAAGCGCTTCGAGCACAGCCACTGCACGCCCGCGACCCCGATCGCCGCGAACACCGTCAGGTTCACCAGGAAGTTGACCGCCACGAAGTACCCGAGGAACAGCCGCCCCCGGTGCCGCCGCACCTCGCGGTACATGTCCAGGTCGCCCCAGACGCCGAGCAGGAACAGGGCGAGCGGGAGCAGGGCCCACGCGGCCCCCCACAGCAGGGGCGCGGCGAGGGCGGCGACGGTCAGGGGCGCGGCCAGGCTGGCGCCCGCGCGCGGGCCGGTGACGAAGCCGCCCTGGAGGTGCCGCCGGCCGAGGATGAGGGGCACGGCGAGCCGGGCGCGGGCGAAGACCTTGTCGAGGACGATCCGCACGGTGTCGTCGTGGTCGTGCCGGCCGCGCACCTCCAGGGAGCTGAGCACCGTGTACCGCTCGGAGATCCGGCGCCCGTAGTCCTGGTCCTCGGTGTGCCGCAGGATCGGGTTGAACGGGCCGACCTCGTCGAAGACCCGCCGGGGCATGGCCAGGATCGCGGTGTGGACGGTGTCGATGACCCCCTCCGACTTCAGCAGCAGGTAGTACTGCTGGAGCGAGCGGTACTCCTCGATCAGGCTGTCCCGGATCAGCGGCTCCGGTTCGTAGGTGCCGCAGATCGCGCCGTACCCCTGCCCGGAGGCGAGGAGTTCGACGGACTTGGCGACCGCGTCGGGGTGCATGGCGACGTCGGAGTCGAGGAAGACCAGGATCTCGCCGGAGGAGAGCTCCGCGCCGAGGTTGCGGGCGACGGCGACCCCGCTGTTGACGCCGGTGGAGACCACGCGGGCGCCGGCCGCGGCGGCGATCGCCGCGGAGTCGTCGGTGGAGCAGTCGTCGACGACGACGATCTCGATGTGCGGGTACGTCTGGGCGAGGGCGGCCTCGACGCACAGGCCGATCGAGCGGCCGTAGTTGTAGTTGGGGACGATGACGGAGACCAGGGGGAGGGACATGATCGGGTGCTCCTAGAAGAGGACCTTGGCGAGGGAGAGGGCCCCCTGCCGCCACGGTTCGACACTGGTGACGCCCTCGCTCTTCCGCGCGGGGCGGGCGGTCCGCTGCTGCGCCTGCCACCAGGCGAAGGTGCGCAGGATCGCGTCCTGGTTGGAGTGCTTCGGCCGGAAGCCGAGGACGTCCCTCGCCTTGTCGGTGGAGACGAAGCTGTCGTCGAGGAGTTTGTGGAGCAGGCGTCCGTAGACGGGGGAGAGCCCGGAGCGCTGGAGCAGGCTGAGCGCGGCGAGCGCGGGCCTCGCGGGCAGCGAGCGGACCCGCTTGCCGTGCCCGGCCGCGTCCAGGACGGCCTGGAAGTCCTCGCGTATCGTGCCGAACTCGGTGGCGCCGAGGTTGAACGTGTCGTCGGCGCGCTCGGCGGGCGCCTCCATCGCGGTGACGACCGCGTCGACCAGGTCGGCCACGTCGAACATCTGGATGCGGACGTCGCCCCGGCCGAGGACGGGGAAGTTCCGTCCTTCGGCCGCCCACTCGAAGAGCATCGCGAAGAGCCCCATCCGGCCGGGCCCGAGGAAGGTCTTGGGCCGCAGGATCGGCACGCACGTCCCGCGGCCCCGGAAGCGCTCCGCGACCTCCTCGGCCTCCGCCTTCGCGGCGCTGTACGTGTCGACGGGCTCGCGCGGGTACTCCTCCGGGGTCGGCACCACCTTCGGCAGTCCGTACACGGCGGTCGAGGAGATGTGCACGACCCTGGGCACGGCGTTCGCCTCGGCGGCCGTCAGGACCGCCTCCGTGCCGCCGACGATCACCGAGCGGATGGTGTCCGCCGGGTAGCTGGGCAGGGCGGCGGCGCAGTGCACCACCACGTCGGCGTCCGCCGTGGCCCGCTTCATCGCCACGGGGTCCCGGACGTCCGTGACCGTGTGCGTGAGGTTCGCGTGCTCCGTGCGCGGGGCCCGCAGGTCCACGCAGTGCACCTGCCGGCCCTCGTCGAGCAGCCGCTCGATCAGGGTCGAACCGAGCATTCCGGCACCGCCGGTGACCACGATGCGCTCTACCACAGCGACGACACCTTCTCCTTGACGAAACGGGTGAGCAGACGGGGCAGACCCTGGGCCAGGGTCTTGTCGAGGCAGTCCAGGAAGAACTCGACCTCGTGCGGCTCGGCGACCAGCGAGGGGGCGACCATCAGCGGGTTGTCGCCGTTGAGGGTGTAGTACGTGTAGACGCCGTGGTCCCGGTACAGGGCGTTGACCACCGACGAGGTGACGAGCTTGGTGCGGAACCGCGGGTCCTTCGTCATCGAGCCCGGCACCAGCTTCGTCAGCAGCTCCAGGACCTTCGGGCCCTTGTGCAGGAAGACGCCGTGCAGCGCGCCGTGGCCGCGGACCTCGGCGACCACGTCCGGGTACTCCTTCGCGATCCGCTCCAGACCCGGGGCGAGGATCCGCTCGATGTCCCGGGCGCGGGCCGGATAGTCGTCCTCGACGGCCACGTTGACGGCCTCGATGGCGGTGACCGCCTCCTCGCCGAAGCCGTAGTAGGTGGTGGACGTCGACTGCAGCAGGGCGTCCGTGAGGTTGTCGTACGCCTTGCGGAAGACCGGCTCGCGGGCGACGAACGCGGAGATGGAGGACTTGCCGCCGCCGAAGGACTTCGAGGTGGTGAGGATGTCGGGGACCAGGCCCTCGTACCGCATGAAGTGGAAGAGGGTGCCCGTCTTGCCCCAGCCGGTGTAGATCTCGTCGAAGAGCAGCACGATGTCCTCGGCCGTGCACAGCTCCCGCAGTCCGCGCAGGAACTCCTCCGAGCACTCGTTCATCGTCGACGCGGACAGCGGCTCGATGAGGATCGCGTACACATCGGACTCGCCCTTGTCGGTACGGAGTTCGGCGACCAGCCTCCGTACGGACTCCAGGTCGCCGTACCGGAAGACCCCCACGCCGGGGATGCCGGGGAACTGGAACGTCGACGCGTTCTGGCCGGTCAGGCTGCCCGAGCCGAGCAGCTTGCCGTGGAAGGAGATGTCGGCCCGCAGCACCCGGGAGCGGCGGCCGCCGTGGTACTTGTACGCCAGCTTGACCGCTCCCTCGACCGCCTCCGCACCGGAGTTGGGGAAGAACGACATGTTCAGGTCGCCGGGCAGCAGCTCCGCCAGGTTGTGGCCGAGGGCCGCGATGTACGGCGAGAAGTAGGTCTTGTGGACCTCCATGCTCCTGCGCTCCTGGAAGCGCTGCCGGGCGGCGAGGATCCGGGGGTGGTTGTGACCGTGGTTGAGGACGCCGACCCCGCCGGTGAAGTCGAGGACGCGGCGGCCGTCGCGCTGGGTGATCCACACGCCCTCCGCGCTCTCGACGAGCTCCTGGCCGAAGCCGAAGGAGGTCATCAGGGAGACCTGGCTCTTGTTGACGTGGTCCTTGTACAGGCCGTGGACCTGCTTGGTCGTCAGCGACTCGCAGTCGTCGACGGTGTAGAGGGCGGTCATGTCCGTTCCTTCGGGTCGGTGGGGGGAGTCGTGCGGCGGGGGAGGGTCAGGAGGAGGGCGGCGCCCCCGACGAGGACCTCGCTGAGGGTGCAGACCACCCGGCTGGCGACCGCGGCGGCGGTCGCCTCCTGCCAGGGCAGGACGGCGGTCAGGGCCAGGAGCAGCAGGGCCTCGCGGGCGCCCCAGCCGTCCGGCAGCACCACGACGAGGCTGGCGGCGGCGGTGGCCAGGGCGAAGCCGCCCACGCAGACCGGCAGCGCGGTCAGCGGCGGGGCGCCGAGCATCACGGCGAGCGCCCACAGGTGGAGCCCGCCGACCGCCCAGGAACCGGTCGCGGAGGCCAGCGCCCGGCGCATGCCCCGGTCGCTCGCCCGGGCCTGGGGGGCGGGCCGGCGGGCCAGGCGGGCGGCGGTGGCGGCCAGGCGGTGGAGCAGTACGGGCCGGGCGGCGAAGGCGAGGGTGACCGCGCCCGGCAGCACCAGCCACCAGGCCTCGGCCCCGATCGTCCAGGGCGCGGCGACCGGGCCGACGGCGAGACCGGTGAGGACGGCCACGATCAGGTTGAGCAGGAAGACGGCGAGCACGACCGGCGCCGGCACCCCGGCCGCGCCGCCCATCCGCAGCTGGGAGAGGACGCCCCAGACGGCGCCCGGCACGTACTTGCCGAGGTAGGAGGTGAAGTAGATCCGGGTCGCGGTCCGGCCCGGCACCCGCGGCCCCAGGTCGGACAGGAGGGTCCGCCAGGTGGCCATGGACAGCAGGACGGCGCCGGCGTTGGCCGCGAGCGCCGCCAGGAGGTACGGGACGGAGCCGGGCCGCAGGACCAGGGCGGCGAGCTCGCCGGCCCGGTCGTACAGGGCGAAGGCGATGCCCGTGACGACCGCGACGGGGAAGAGGACGGGGAGGGCGCGGCGGAGGCGCCCGGCCTCGCTCCGGGGCGCGGCCGGCGCGGTCCGCACGGCGGTCGTCGCGGTCATGAGGCCAGCAGCCACGCGCCGGCGAGCAGCGCCGACCAGAGCAGGGCGTTGGAGACGGTCATCCGGTCGCTGAACAGGGCCCGCGAGGGATTCCCGCCGCCCGAGTCGACCACGATCAGCTGGAGGTAGCGGGCGAGGCCGAAGAGCGCGAAGGGGGCGGTGAGCACCGCGACCAGCGGGCCGTGCGCGCCGAAGACCGGGCCGCCCTGGACGTACAGCACGTAACTGACGGCCGTGAGGACGGCGGTGAAGGCGAGCAGCTGGTCGAGGAAGCCGAGGGTGTAGCCGCGCAGCGCGGGCCGGTGCAGCACCCCGCCGACCGCCATCTCGTGGCGCCGCTTGCCGAGGATCAGCAGCAGGCAGAGCGAGAAGACGCAGAGCGCGAGCCAGTCCGGCACCGGGCTCCCGGAGGCCAGGCACCCCTGGGCGAGGCGCAGCACGAATCCGAGGGCCACGATGAAGACGTCGAGCAGCGGGACGTGCTTGAGGCCCTTGCTGTACGCGGCGTTGAGCGCGACGTACGCGGCGACCGGCCACCAGTCCGCGAGCCCGGCCGTGCCGGTGAGCGCGGTCAGGCCGACGGTGACCGCGAGGAGGGCGGCCAGCGCGGCGGCGAAGGACACGGCGGTGGCGACGCCGATCCGCCCGGCGGCGATCGGCCGGTGCCGCTTCTCCGGGTGGCGCCGGTCGCGGTCCCGGTCGCCGATGTCGTTGACCAGGTAGATCAGCGCGGACGCGAGGGTGAAGACGGCGATCGCGGCCAGCGCGCCGCCGAGCGCGGCGCCGTCGAGGTGGGGGGCGCCGAGCAGGCCGAGGGGGACGACGACCAGGTTCTTCGTCCACTGCCCGGGGCGGACGAGGGCGGTGAGGTCGGCGAGACGACTGGGGGGACGGGAGGCCGGCGGACGGACCGCCGGCGCCTCACGTCCGGTCAGCGTGGGCGTGGCCATGGACGTACTCCTGTGGGGAGGGGCGTACGGAGGTGGTGGGGGAGGCGGTGACGTCCCGGCGGCGCACGCTCGGGCCGAAGTCCGGCTCGGTGAGCCAGCGGACGGCGCCGCGGGCCGCGCCGAGGACGATCGCCTGGTGGAGCAGGAAGTGGACCGCGGTGAAGTAGAGGAGGAAGCCCGGGCCCCGGGTCCGCAGCGCGAACCGGCTCAGAGCCGGATCCGCGCAGGCGAAGAGCAGCGCGCACAGCGCCGGGACGAGCAGCCCCCACGGGGACAGCAGACCGAGGAGCAGGGCGGGGAGGGTCAGCGCGGCGGCGAGGACGCCGAGCGGCCGGTTGGCGGTGAGCCCGCCCTCCCGCATCTGCCCGAGCGCCGCGATCAGCAGCTGCGAGCGCCGGTACTGCTCCGAGAGCATCGCCCCGAGCCGGTCCACGTCGTCGTGGCGGCCGCGGATCGCCTCGGTCATCAGGATCCGGTGGGAGCGGACGAGCCGGCCGCTGTACTCGACGTCCTCGGAGTCGCGGAGGTTCTCGTCGAAGGGACCGGTCTCCTCGAAGACCTCCTTGCGGATCGCGCCGAGGGCGAAGAAGGCGGTGCGGACCTCGCCGGCGGCGCGGCGGCGCCAGAAGTGGGCGTGGAGGGCGTGGTAGCGCTCGACTGGCCCGTCGTCGAAGAGCGGTTCGGGGTCGAGGACGCCGTGGACGCAGCCGAGGCCGGGGTCGTCCCGGAGCAGGTCGGCGGCGTGGGCGAGGGCCTCGGGGTGGAGGGCGGTGTCGGAGTCGAGGAAGAAGAGGACCTCGCCGCGGGCGGCGGCGGCCCCCATGTTCCGGGCGGCGGACACCCCGCGGTTGTGGGGGTTGGCGATGAGGACGACGCCGAACTCGCGGGCGACGTCCCGGGAGCGGTCCGTGCTGGCGTCGTCCACGACGATGACGTCGAGCGGGGCGTGGGTCTGGGCGAAGACCGAGGTGAGGCAGGCGCGCAGGGTCTTCTCGTAGTTGTAGTTGGGGATGATGACGGACACGCTGGGACGGGCCCTGGGCATGGGGGTTCCTTGGTGGGGTTCCGTGGGGCGGGGCTCTTCGGGCGGTGGGGGCGTCAGAGGAGCCGGAAGTCCGCGATGCGGTGGCGGGAGAGCTCGGGGGAGTGGCCGAGGAGGAGCCGGCAGAGCCGCAGCGCGTGGCCGACGGCCTCGATCTCGTCGGGGCCCCGGATGTACAGGGCGAGCCGGACGGTCCGGTCGAGGACCAGCGCCCGGGCGGACTCGAAGCGGTCCTGCGGCCGGGCGACGCGGTGCAGCGTCTCGACGAGCCGTGCGGCGGACGGGGCCGGTGGGGGGTCGGTGTCCGGTGCGGGGGCGTCGTCCGGTGCCCTCATCGAGACGCCGATGAGGTAGATGGGGATCAGCCCCAGGAGAAGCCGTCGTTGACGTCGCCGAGCTGCGGGGTCGCGGTGACCGCGGAGGCGGTGGCGGCGGCCGCCCCGGCGGGCGCCGGCTGGGCGGCCAGGACGAGGGTCAGTGCGGCCGCGGCGGGGACGGCGAGGGCGACGGCGACACGGAACCGAATGCGGGCGAAGGTGATGAAACGGGCGCTGCTGGGCATGGCGGGGCTGCCTTCCTGGACGGTGCGGAACGGGGATCGCGGGGTGGTTCCCCCGGGGCCGCTCCCGGGCTCTGCCGGGCGGCTTCGACATGTCCAAGACTGGCCTGCCGAGGGTGCCCTGTCACCGGAAAACGGCTGGCGCCAACCGCGTGGCCGTTAGGGGCCAGCGCGTGTCGCGGGCTTCCGCGCGCCGCTCACCAGGGGCTTTCCGGGAGGCGTCACGTTCCTGCCAGGCGGAAGGTGCCGGGTGCCCGTCACGTCTCCGTACGGCCTGCGTGCGGCCTCCTGGAACGGCGAACGGCCGCACCCCCCGCCGGGGTGCGGCCGTTCGTGTCGTACGGGAAGGGGCTCAGCCGTTGGGGCGCTTCAGGCGCGCCACGAACTTGTACCGGTCGCCCCGGTAGACGGACCGCACCCACTCCACCGGCTCGCCCTGGGCGTCCAGCGAGTGGCGGGAGAGCATCAGCATCGGCAGGCCCACGTCCGTGCCGAGCAGCCCGGCCTCGCGCGGGGTGGCGAGGGAGGTCTCGATGGTCTCCTCGGCCTCGGCGAGGTGCACGTCGTAGACCTCGGCGAGCGCCGTGTACAGCGAGGTGTACTTCACGAGCGAGCGGCGCAGCGCGGGGAAGCGCTTCGCCGACAGGTGGGTGGTCTCGATGGCCATCGGCTCGCCGCTCGCGAGACGCAGGCGCTCGATGCGGAGCACCCGGCCGCCGGCCGAGATGTCGAGCAGCCCGGCGAGGGTGTCGTCGGCCGTGACGTACCCGATGTCGAGGAGCTGCGAGGTGGGCTCCAGACCCTGGGCGCGCATGTCCTCCGTGTAGGAGGTGAGCTGCAGGGCCTGCGAGACCTTGGGCTTGGCGACGAACGTGCCCTTGCCCTGGATGCGCTCCAGGCGGCCCTCGACGACCAGCTCCTGGAGCGCCTGGCGCACGGTGGTGCGCGAGGTGTCGAACTCGGCGGCGAGCGTGCGCTCCGGCGGGACCGGCGTGCCGGGCGGCAGGGTCTCCGTCATGTCGAGCAAGTGTCGCTTGAGCCGGTAGTACTTGGGCACGCGCGCGGTGCGGGTGGGTGCCCCGCTCTCTGTCTCCGTACTGCCCGCGTCCGTGGCCATGGCCTGCCTTCCCGACTCCTGTGCTGCTGCCGTCACCGGCTCCTCCGTCTGTCGCGGCTCACATGGTGGCACGGACCGGTCACGGGTCGTCGCCCTCCCTCAGGTGTCGGTCCGATAACGGACGCGACTGCCCTTCTTATACACCCTTGACACCCCTAAAGGTCTAGGCCAAGCTCCGGGTACTGGTCTAAACCATTAAAGACCAGGTCCCAGCCCCACGAGCATTACCTGACGTATGTCTTCGCGCGGTGGGCAGGGGTTGCAGGCATCCCTGAGGAGGGTGGCGTGAAGCGCAAGCTCATCGCGGCGATCGGCGTCGCGGGCATGATGGTCTCCATCGCTGCGTGTGGTTCCGACAGCGGCAGTGACAAGGGCAAGGACGGCGGCAAGGCCGCCGGGGGCGACAAGACCCTGACCGTCTGGGTCATGGACGGTTCCGCGCCGGACGCCTGGATGGCCGAGGTGAACAAGGCCTTCGAGGCCAAGCACCCGGGCGTCAAGGTCAAGGTCGAGAAGCAGATCTGGAACGGCATCCAGGAGAAGGTCACCACCGCCCTCTCCGAGGACACCCCGCCGGACGTCCTGGAGCTCGGCAACACGCAGACCGCGGGCTACGCGGTCACCGGCGGCCTCGCCGACCTGTCCGGCGACAAGGCCACGCTCGGCTACGACGCCTGGAACAAGGGCATGGTCGCCTCCAACGAGCTGGACGGCAAGCTCTACTCCGCCCCGTGGTACGCCGCCAACCGCGTCGTCGTCTACGACAAGGCCGCCTTCAAGAAGGCCGGCGTCACCCCGCCGAAGACCCGCGCCGAGTGGATCGACGGTCTGAAGAAGCTCAAGGCGTCCGACCCGAAGTCGCAGGCCATCTACCTGCCGGGTCAGTCCTGGTACGTCCTCGCCGGCCTCATCTGGGACGAGGGCAGCGACCTGGCGGTCAAGGACGGCGACAAGTGGAAGGGCAACCTGTCCTCCCCCGAGGCCGTCAGCGCCATGAACTTCTACAAGGAGCTGGCGTCCTACTCGACCGCTCCGAAGGACAAGGACGAGGCGACCCCGCAGCAGTCCACCGACATCATCCCCAAGGGCGGCGTGGCGTCCTGGATCGGTCTCGGCTGGGAGGCCGGCGGCGCGATCGACGCCATGAAGAAGGCCGGCAAGACCGCCGACTTCGGCTACTTCCCGATCCCGGGCAAGACCGCCGACAAGCCGGGCTCCGTCTTCCTCGGCGGCTCGAACCTCGCCATCGCCGAGCGCTCCAAGAACAAGGACCTCGCGAAGGAGTGGCTGGCCCTCGCCGCCGGCAAGGAGTTCATGACGAAGTACGCGACCGCCACCGAGGGCGCGCTGCTTCCGAACACCGACTCCGCGCAGTTCAAGCCCGCCGCCGGCTCCTTCGCCGAGGCCATGGCGGCCTCGTCCGCCTCCGGCAAGGTCACCCCGGTCACCCCGGGCTGGGCGAACGTCGAGACCGCCCCGAACCCGATCAAGGACTACATGACCAAGGTCCTGAAGGGTGAGGACGCCAAGAAGGCCGGCGAGGCGGCCGACAAGGTCATCAACGAGCGCATCAACCAGCAGTAATCCGTAGCCCCGGTGGTGGGGGGGGGGGGGGGGCCCCCCCCCCCCCCCCCCCCGGGCCGCCCGGGGGGGGGGGGGCGCCCCCCCCCCCCCCCCCCCCCCCCCCCCGGGGGGGGGGGCCCCCCCCCCCCCCCCCCCCCCCCCCCCCCCCCCCCCCCCCCGCCCCCGGGGGGGGGGGGGGGGGGCCCCCCCCCCCCCACCACCGGCGCGTTGCAGCGATGCAGTGATCAGCGGCCCGCTCCCCCCGGGCCGTGCCCCGGTGGGCGCGGGAGCCCCAGAACCGCGAGGAATAAGACCATGACCGTGGACTCCCAGGGGACGGCGACCGCCGGTCCCCAGGACGCGCCCGGGAGGGCGGCAGGGAAGTCTCAGACTCCGCCATCCTCTTCGGGCCCGAAGGAAGTCCTTCAGCCTCCACGCGGCAGACGCTCCCTGCCCAGCGGGGTGCTGCCGTACCTGCTCGTCGCGCCTGCCCTGCTGTCCATGGCGGTGCTGCTGCTCTACCCGCTGATCCGCAATGTGATCCTCTCCTTCCAGCAGCTCAACCGGAAGGAGTTCATCACCCGCGAGACGGTCTGGACCGGCTTCGACAACTACACGGAGCTCCTCGGCGACGGGGACTTCTGGACCGTCGTCGTCCGAAGCGTCGTCTTCACCGCCGTCAACGTCGCGCTGATCATGGCGATCGGCACGGCCATCGGCCTGCTGCTCAACCGCCTCGGCAAGAAGATGCGACTGGTCCTCTCGCTGGCCCTGATGTTCGCCTGGGCCATGCCGATCGTCGCCTCCGTCACCGTCTTCCGCTGGCTCTTCGACGAGCAGTTCGGCGTCGTGAACTGGCTGATGCGCACGCTGGGCTTCTCCGGCTACGACCAGCACAACTGGTTCGAGACCGGCTTCTCCACCCTGGTCATCGTCCTGATCCTGCTCGTCTGGGGCTCCGTCCCCTTCGTCGCCCTCAACATGTACGCCGGCCTGACCACCATCGGCTCCGAGCTGTACGAGGCCGCGAAGATGGACGGCGCGAGCGGCTGGCGCACCTTCTGGGCCGTGGTCTTCCCGAACCTGAAGTCCTTCTTCATGATCACGACGTTCCTGGAGATCATCTGGATCTTCAAGGCGTTCGCCCAGGTCTACGCCATGAACCTCGGCGGTCCCGACCGCGGCTCCGAGACCCTCCCGGTCTTCGCCTACATCGAGGGCGTCGGCCAGTTCCACTACGGCGTCGCCGCCGCCATCTCCATCCTGACGATCGTGATGCTCATCGCGGTCATGTCCTTCTACTTCCGCCTGATCCTGAAGGAGGAGGAGGAGCTGTGAGCGCCGCCACCACCACCCCGACTCCGCAGAAGCTGCGCACCCGCAAGCCGCTCACGGTCGGTGCGGTCGCCAAGAACCTCGGCGCCCTCGTGCTCGCCGTCGTGTTCGTCTTCCCGGTCTACTGGATGTTCTCGTCCTCGCTGAAGCCGCAGCACGAGATCATGACCAAGGATCCGGTCTTCGTCTTCACCCCGACGTTCGAGAACTACAAGACCGCGACCGGCGTCGACCTCTTCTGGACGTACGTCACCAACAGCCTCACGGTCACCGTCGGCGCCGTCCTGCTCGCCCTGGTCGTCGCCCTGGCCGCGAGCTTCGCGATCGCCCGCCTCAGGTTCAAGGGGCGCAAGGGCATCGTCCTCGTCGTGATGATGGCGCAGATGGCCCCCTGGGAGGTCATGGTCATCGCGATGTACATGATCTCCCGCGAGAACGACCTGCTGAACAGCATCCCGATGCTGACGCTCATCTACTTCGTCATGGTCCTCCCCTTCACGATCTGGACCCTGCGCGGCTTCATCGCCGCCGTCCCGGTCGAGCTGGAGGAGGCCGCCCAGATCGACGGCTGCACCCGGGGCCAGGCCTTCCGCAAGGTGATCTTCCCGCTGCTCGCGCCCGGCCTGATGTCGACCTCGCTCTTCGGCTTCATCACCGCCTGGAACGAGTTCGCCATGATCCTCATGCTGAACAAGGAGAAGGAGTCGCAGACCCTGACGCTCTGGCTGACCCAGTTCCAGACCGCGTTCGGCAGCGACTGGGGCGCCACCATGGCCGCCTCCACGCTCTTCGCCCTTCCCGTGCTCATCGTCTTCCTGTTCCTCCAGCGCAAGGCCGTCGGCGGCATGACCGCCGGCGCGGTGAAGGGATAACGGCTCGCCATGACCACACTCGTACACGGCTCGGACACCCTGACCCGTGACGCGCTCACCGTCCTCCAGCCCGGCTTCGTCGGCACCACCGCGCCCGACTGGCTGCTCCGCCGCATCGGCGAGGGCCTGTCCTCGGTCGGCCTGTTCGGCCGGAACATCGTCAGCCCCGAGCAGCTCGCCGCGCTCACCGCGCAGCTGCGCGCCGAGCGGGACGACGTCCTCGTCGCCATCGACGAGGAGGGCGGGGACGTCACCCGCCTCGAGGTCAAGCAGGGCTCGTCGTTCCCCGGCAACTACGCCCTCGGCAGCGTCGACGACGTCGAGCTCACCCGGGCCGTGGCCCGCGAGCTCGGCCGCCGGCTCGTGCAGTGCGGCGTCGACCTGAACTGGGCGCCCTCGGCGGACGTCAACTCCAACGCCGAGAACCCCGTCATCGGCGTCCGCTCCTTCGGCCCCGACCCGGACCTCGTCGCCCGGCACACCGTGGCGTACGTCGACGGCCTCCAGGGCGTCGGGGTCGCGGCCTGCACGAAGCACTTCCCCGGACACGGCGACACCAACGTGGATTCCCACGACGCGCTGCCCCGGATCGATGTGGACCTCGCCACACTGCACGCCCGTGAGCTGGTACCTTTCCGCGCGGCCGTCGCCGCGGGTACCAAAGCGGTCATGAGCGCGCATATTCTTCTCTCCGCGCTCGACCCCCACCGTCCGGCCACCCTGAGCCCGCAGATCCTCACCGGTCTGCTGCGCCAGGAGCTGGGCTTCGAGGGGCTGATCGTCACCGACGGCATGGAGATGCAGGCCGTCGCGGCGACGTACGGCATCGAGCGCGGATCGGTCCTCGCGATCGCCGCGGGCGCCGACGCCATCTGCGTCGGCGGCGGGCTGTGCGACGAGGACACCGTGCTGCAACTGCGCGACGCGCTGGTGAACGCGGTACGGACCGGTGAACTGCCCGAGGAGCGGCTGGCCGACGCCGCGGCGCGCGTGCGCGCCCTGGCGGCCTGGACCCAGGCGCACCGGGCCAGGGGGGCTGGATCGGTGCCGGGCGCGGCAGTGCAGGAGGGGACCGCGCCCGGCACCGACATCGGACTCGTGGCCGCCCGCCGGGCCCTCAAGGTGACCCGCGGGGAGCACCCCCACACGCCGATGGCCGACGCCCCCTACGTGGCCTCCTTCACCCCGGTCGCGAACTTCGCGGTCGGCGACGAGACGCCCTGGGGCATCGCGGCCGAGCTGGAGCGCCTGCTCCCCGGCACCGAGACCGGCTCGTACGACGAGCCGTCCGTGGACGCCGTCCTCGCCGCCGCGGGGGAGCGCCGCATCGTCGCGGTCGTACGGGACGCCCACCGGCACCCGTGGATGATCCAGGCCCTCGACGGCCTCCTCGCGGCCCGCCCCGACACCGTCGTGGTCGAGATGGGCCTCAACGAGGCGGAGCCCCGCGGGGCCCTGCACATCGCCACGCACGGCGCGGCCCGGGTCTGCGGCCGCGCGGCGGCGGAGGCCGTGGTCGGCACCGGCGCCTGACGGGACGTACGGGAAAGGGGCCCGGTACCTGGAGACGGATTCCAGGTACCGGGCCCCTTCGCGTACGTACCGCTCAGATGCCCTGCCAGGAGGGCTTGTTCGCGAAGGTGTGGCGGAAGTAGTCCGCGAGCTTCAGCTTGGAGGCGGCCGCCTCGTCCACGACCACCGTGGCGTGCGGGTGCAGCTGGAGCGCGGAGGCCGGCACGAGCGCCGCCACCGGGCCCTCGACGGTCTGCGCCACGGCCTCCGCCTTGCCCTCGCCGGTGGCGAGCAGCACCAGGTGGCGGGCTTCCAGGATGGTGCCGATGCCCTGGGTGATGACGTGGTGCGGCACCTGCTCCATGTCGTCGTCGAAGAAGCGGGCGTTGTCCACGCGGGTCTGTTCGGTGAGCGTCTTGATGCGGGTGCGGGAGGCGAGCGAGGAGCACGGCTCGTTGAAGCCGATGTGCCCGTCGGTGCCGATGCCGAGGATCTGCAGGTCCACGCCACCGGCCTCGGCCAGTGCCCTGTCGTAGGCCTCGCAGGCCGCCAGGACGTCCTCGGCGGAGCCGTCGGGGCCCATGAAGGCCTCGGGGGAGAGCCCGAGGGGCTCGACGACCTGGCGGAGCACGGTGGAGCGGTACGACTCCGGGTGCCCCGCGGGCAGGCCGACGTACTCGTCGAGCTGGGCGATCCGCGCCCGGGAGGCGTCCACGGCGCCGGCGGAGACCTGGGCGACAAGGGCGTCGTAGATCGGGATCGGGGTCGAGCCCGTGGCCACGCCGAGCAGCGCGTCGGGCTTGCGGCGCAGGAGGTCGGCGATGCCGTCCGCGATGAGCTCGCCGCCGGCCTTGGCGTCCTTGACGATGACAACTTCCACGCTGTGCCTGCCGATCTGGTGAGGGGCTGCTGAAAGGACCGTGTGGTATAGACCAATCTAAGTCCAAATCTAGCAGAGGGGAGGCCTTCCCCTCATGCCGTTCCGCCCCGCGGACGGCATCGCCTCCATCGTCAGCCGCCCCCGCCCCACCAGCCACTCGAACCCCGCCGGAGCCCCGGCGCCGGGGTCGGCTCGGGCCCCACGTCAGGCCGGCACGGGTCCCCGCGTCGCCCCGCCCCGGCGCCCCCGCCCGGCCGCTCCGAGCCCCCGCGCCCGGACGCCTCGGGTGACTCGCGTCTGGCCGGTCTGGCCCCCCGCGTCACGCCGCCCCGGCCCCTGCGTCCATGCCGCCCCGAGCGCCGCGGCTCAGGCCGGCCTGGACCCCCGTGCCGGACCGGCCCCGGGTGTCCCCCGTCAGGCCAGTGAGCCTCCCGTCGCGTCGATCCAGTCGCCCGTCACCCAGCGGGCGTCGTCGGAGGCCAGGAAGGCCACCACGTCCGCTATCTCCGGCGGCGTCCCGACCGCGCCCAGCGCCGACATCGCCGCCGCCCCGGCCCACGCCTCCTCGTTCCCCCGCAGCCAGCCCGCGTTGATGTCCGTGTCCACGATCCCCGGCGCCACCGCGTTGACCGTGATCCCGCGCGGGCCGAGCACCTTCGACAGGTAGCGCGTGAAGACGTCCAGCGCGCCCTTCGACATCGCGTACGCCATCAGGTCCGGCATGGCCGCCGCCCTGCTCAGGCCCGTCGAGACGTTGATGATCCGGCCGCCGTTCCGCAGCCGCTCCGCCCCCAACTGCGCCAGGAAGAACGGCGCCTTCGTGTTGACCGCGAAGATCCGGTCGTACTCCTCGTCACCGATCGTCGCGAACGGCTGCGACGCCCCGATCCCCGCGTTGTTCACCAGGATGTCCAGGCCGTCCGCGTGCGCGTCGAAGGCCCGCCACAGCGCCGCCGCGTCCCCCGGCACCCCCAGCTCCTGACCCACCGCGAAGGCCGAGCCGCCGGCCGCCTCGATCGCGGCGACCGTGTCCTTCGCCGCCGCCTCGTTCGTCCCGTAGTGCACCGCGACCCGCGCGCCCTCGCGGCCGAGCCGCTCGGCTATCCCCCGTCCGATGCCCCGGCTCCCGCCTGTGACCAGTGCCGTCTTCCCGGCCAGCCTTCCGTCGAGCACGCCCATGGCGGCGCCCCCCTCTTTCTGTAGCGGTCGTTACGTAAAGACCGTACCCCATGATTCGTAACGAGCGCTATAGAATTCACTCCATGGTGACGAGACAGCGCGGCCGCCCCCGCTCCTTCGACCGGCTCACGGCCCTGGAGCAGGCGACGATGGCCTTCTGGGAGCACGGCTACGAGACGACCTCGGTCTCCGACCTCACGCGCGTCATGGGCATCAGCGCACCCAGCCTCTACGCGGCCTTCGGTGACAAGAAGACGCTGTTCGAGGAGGTCGTCGAGGCCTACGCGCTCGGTTACGGGGCCTACGGCAGCCGCGCCTTCGCCGAGGAGCCGACCGCCCGCGCCGCCGTGGGGCGCATGCTGCGCGAGGCCGCCGTGGTCTTCACCGAGCCCGGCCATCCGCACGGCTGCCTGATGATCTCGGCCGCCGTGAACTGCTCGACCCCGGAGGTCGAGGAGGCCCTGCGTGCCCGGCGCAACGACAATCTGGCCGCGTTCGAGAACCGCATCCGCCAGGACGTGGAGGCGGGCGAGCTTCCGCCGGACGCCGACCCGCACGCGTTGGCCCGGCTGGCCGGCGCCGTCCTCCAGGGCATGTCCCTGCAGGCCCGCGACGGGGCGACGGCGGAGGAGCTGACGGCGGTGGCGGACGCGGCGATGCGGGCCTGGCCCGCGGCCCGAGGCGGGGAAGTCGAGCCGAAAAGGCCCTGAAGCACCCGCGGGCCGCGGCGCCTGGCGGGACCCTCAGCCCGCCCGGCACCGCAGCCCGGAGTAGCCCGGCCGGGGGTGTGCGGTCCCTCGGCCGTGTGGGAGGTCTCGGCGCAGTCAGGGCAGAGAGCGCCGGGTACCTCGTTCCATCCTCCTGTGCGGGGAGGATGGAGGCTCGGTGTTTTTCATTGTGGACTAGACCATTCTTGTCTGTCCATCCACGGGAACGCGGTGTTTCCCGGCCCATCCTCCAACACGCAGCCCCGGAGATCCAGGTTCACGGCCCCTGTAATTCCGCAGGTACGCTCGCATCGTGCCCTCCATGAACGACCTCGTCCGCCAGCACACCGCCCTGAGCGACTCCGACCTCGAGTGGCTCCATCTGCTGGTGTCGGAGTGGCAGCTGCTCTCCGACCTCTCCTTCGCCGACCTCGTGCTCTGGGTCCCGACCCTCGACGGCACGCGGTACGTCTCCGTGGCCCAGATGCGGCCCAACACCGGCCCCACCTCCTACCAGGACGACATGGTCGGCCACCTGGTCCCGCGCGGCCGCCGTCCGCTGCTCGACGCCGCCCTCGACGAGGGCCGGATCGTCCGCGAGGGCGACCCGGAGTGGCGCGAGGAGGTCCCGGTCCGGGTCGAGTCCATCCCCGTGCGCCGGGAGGGCCGGGTCCTCGGCGTCATCGCCCGCAACACCAACCTGCTGACCGTCCGCACCCCCTCCCGACTGGAGCTCACCTACCTCCAGTCGGCCTCCGACCTCGCGCAGATGATCGCTGCCGGAACGTTCCCCTTCCCCGGCGAGCAGGTCGACATGGACTCCTCGCCGCGCGCCGGCGACGGTCTCGTCCGCCTCGACGCCGAGGGCGTCGTCCAGTACGCCTCGCCGAACGCGCTCTCCGCGTACCACCGGCTCGGTCTCGCCGCCGACCTGGTCGGCCAGGACCTCGGCCAGATCACCGCCGAACTCGCCCCCTCCCGGGGCCCGGTGGACGAGGCCCTGGTCAAGCTGGCCTCCGGCTACGCGCCCCGCGAGTTCGAGGTCGAGGGCAACGGCGGGGTGATCCAGCTGCGGGCGATCCCGCTCAAGCCCAAGGGCACCCGCATCGGTTCGCTCGTCCTGCTCCGGGACGTCACCGAACTGCGTCGCCGCGAGCGCGAGTTGATCACCAAGGACGCCACCATCCGGGAGATCCACCACCGGGTGAAGAACAACCTCCAGACGGTTGCCGCCCTGCTCCGCCTCCAGGCCCGCCGGATGGACTCCGACCGGGGTCGCGAGGCCCTCAACGAGGCCGTGCGGCGCGTCGGTTCGATCGCGATCGTCCATGAGACGCTGTCCCAGAACCTGGACGAGCGCGTCCAGTTCGACGAGATCGCCGACCGGGTCATCGCGATGGTCGCCGAGATCTCCCCGGGCAAGGTCACCTGCCGGCGCAACGGCCGCTTCGGCATCCTCGACGCAGAGGTCGCCACCCCGCTCTCCATGGTGCTCACCGAGATCCTGCAGAACGCGCTCGAACACGCCTTCGTGCAGGGGGAGCAGGGAACGGTCGAGGTCAGCGCCGTCCGCGGCGAGAGCCGGACGGACGCCCGGCTCCTGATCACGGTCCAGGACGACGGCCGCGGTCTGCCCGAGGGCTTCGACCCGCAGCGGGCCGGCAACCTCGGCCTGCAGATCGTGCGGACGCTCGTCGAGGGCGAGCTCGGTGGCAGCTTCGACATGCAGCCGGGTGCCGAGCGCGGCACGAAGGTGGTCCTCGACATCCCCGTACAGCCCCAGAAATAAAGCGAGTTCAGCGAGCTCGGCGAGTCGGCGAGTTCACAGCAGCGAGCCCCGGACCGAAGAGAATCGGTCCGGGGCTCGAATGCTGTGGGTTACTGCTGCGTGCTGCGGCTCGAAGGCGGTGATTGCGTACGCGGTGTACGCGCCGCTGCCTCAGGCTGTGCAGGTGGCTCAGGCGCTGGCGTTACGCGCCCGGTTGCGAGCGGCACGGCGCTTCATCGCGCGGCGCTCGTCCTCGCTGAGGCCACCCCAGACGCCGGAGTCCTGGCCGGACTCGAGCGCCCACTGCAGGCACTGCTCCATGACGGGGCAGCGGCGGCAGACGGCCTTGGCTTCCTCGATCTGCAGCAGCGCAGGACCGGTGTTGCCGATGGGGAAGAACAGCTCGGGGTCTTCCTCACGACAAACGGCGTTGTGACGCCAGTCCATGGCTGCTACCTCTCTCAGTGTTTCGTGCGAGTTGCTTGTGAATGTGAACGCTTTCACGAATCCCCCCGCAAGGGAAGGGCCGACTGCCAGGAGAACTGGTGTGGTCCTTGTGCTGAGGAGGGGTTCTGGCTCTCAGTGGAGGCCGGTCTTGCGGGCCGTCCCGATCGCCAAGAAGAGACTCCCAAACCCCAGCAACGGATACAACCCCTTCCGGAAAGTTTTTTTTGATTCCTCGGTGTCGGCTAGGTCACAGCCGTACTTCTTAGGGGTGGATGCGCGCCTAAACGTTCGAGTGAAAGGACTTTGGGCCCTTCCACTCACACAATCACACGCAGTGCACGGCGTACGCCTGTGAACGTCACGCTCGTACGCAGTCCGAGGTGGTCTCCGTCCATCTGCAGGGGGAGGGGCACCTTCGAATGCAAGGTGAAGTCGGTCAGGTCGTGCAGAGAGACGGCATGCTTGCCGCGCGGACCCCGTTCCGGGGTCGAGGTGAGCAGCTGGGTGGCGTACCGGGCCACCGCCGGAGTGGAGAGCCGGCGCAGCCCGAGCACGTCGAGCGCGGTCTCGAAGGACGCCTCCGGGGACGCGTACACCGGACGATTGCCCAGGTAGGTCCAGGGGGAGGTGTTGCAGATTATGGAGAGGACGAGGTTCTCGACCGGCTCCGCGCCCGGGCGTTCCAGGGTGATCGTGCCGTGCCGGCGGTTCGGCTCCTCCAGGAACTGGCGCACCACCTGGCGCAGATAGAGGGCGTGCGTCGATCTCTTGCCGCGCTCGCGCTGCTGTTCGACCCGGCCGATGACGCTCGCGTCGAAACCGAGACCGGCACAGAACGTGAACCAGCGTTCGGGCACCGACTCGTCCTCGGTGCCGGGCGTCCCGGACGCGAGCCCGAGGCTCACCGTGCGTGTCCGCCGCTCACGCAGCGCGTCGAGCAGGGCGCCGGTCGCCTCCACGGCGTCGTTCGGCAGTCCGAGGGCGCGGGCGAAGACGTTGGTCGAGCCGCCGGGGACGACCGCGAGGCTCGGCAGCCGGTCCGGATCGGGGCCGTCGTGCAGCAGTCCGTTGACGACCTCGTTCACCGTGCCGTCCCCGCCGAGGGCCACGACCAGGTCGATGTTCCCGGCCTCGGCGGCCCGTCGGCCCAGGTCGCGCGCGTGCCCGCGGTACTCGGTGGTGACGGCCTCCAGCTTCATCTCGCTGGCCAGCGCGTGGATGAGCACGTCACGGGTGCGGGCACTGGTGGTGGTGGCTGCCGGGTTGACCACGAGAAGTGCGCGCATGACCGTCAGCGTACCTACCCGGCGGTACCGGGCGCAGTCCAGGCCCGACGGGTGGACACGCCCCGCCCCGACCCGGGACCGCACCGCCCCGACCGGCGAGCGCGCACCGGGCCGGGGCCCTGCCCCCTACCCGGTGCCCCCGGGACACCACGCCCCCCGGTTACCCTGCCCTCTATGAGCAGTGCGGAGCAGACCCCCCGGCCCACCCGTCTCGCCGCCGCGGCGGCCGTCGCCGGGGTCGAGGCCCTCGGGCTTGTCGCCGGTGGTGTGTACATGGCGGTGAACGCCCTGACCGGGACGGCCGGCGACCTCACCGGCGCCGTCATGGGCGCGGTCACGCTCGTCGCCCTCGGTCTGATCCCGCTCGTGGCCGCGCGCGGCCTGTGGCTGCGCCGCTCCTGGAGCCGCGGCCCGGCCGTCATCACCCAGATCCTGGCCCTGCCCGTCGCCTGGCAGATGCTCCAGGCGAACAGCGCGATGATCCCGGCCGGCATCGTCCTGGGCGTCCTCGCGGTGACCGGGCTCGTCCTCCTCGTGAACCCGGCCACGACCGAGGCGCTCGGCATCCGGCGCCCCGGTCAGGAGGCCTGACCTACTCCTCCACCAAAAGCTTCTCCCTCAGCTGCGCCAGGGTCCGAGCCAGCAGTCGAGAGACGTGCATCTGCGAGATGCCCACCTCCTGCGCGATCTGCGACTGGGTCATGTTCCCGAAGAAGCGAAGCAGCAGGATCCGCTTCTCCCGCGGCGGCAGGTCCTCCAGGAGCGGCTTGAGCGACTCGCGGTACTCGACCCCCTCCAGGGCCTCGTCCTCCGCGCCCAGCGTGTCCGCCACCGCCGGCGACTCGTCGTCGGTGTCGGGGACGTCCAGGGAGAGCGTCGAGTAGGCGTTGGCCGACTCCAGACCCTCCAGGACCTCCTCCTCGGAGATCCCGAGCCGCTCCGCCAGCTCGTGCACCGTCGGCGAGCGGCCGTGCTGCTGCGAGAGCTCGGCCGTCGCCGTGGTCAGCGAGAGCCGCAGCTCCTGGAGCCGGCGCGGCACCCGGACCGCCCACCCCTTGTCACGGAAGTGGCGCTTGATCTCGCCGACGACCGTCGGCGTCGCGTACGTGGAGAACTCCACCCCGCGCTCCGGGTCGAACCGGTCGACCGACTTGATCAGGCCGATCGTCGCCACCTGGGTCAGGTCGTCCAGCGGCTCGCCGCGGTTGCGGAACCGCCGCGCCAGGTGCTCCACGAGCGGCAGGTGCATCCGTACCAGCCGGTTGCGCAGCTCCGCCTTCTCCGGGGAGCCCTCGGGCAGCTCGCGCAGCTCGATGAAGAGGGCGCGGGCGCCGCTCCGGTCGTGCGGGTCCGGGGCGGCGTCGTCCTCGTCGCCGTCCTCGGCCGCAGCCTCGTCCGAAGCCTCGGCCGGAGTCTCCTCGGCCTCGTCAGGAATCCGCGGCCCGGGAGCCGCGGGGGCCTCGGAGGCCCCCGCCGTCCCGGGAACCTCGGGGTGCTGCTCGTGCTCGCTCATCTGGTCCGCCTGCTCCGTAGCGACCCTGTTCGGCCGCGCCTGCTGCTCAGGGATGCCGGCCGTCGCGTCCCCGCTCCTCACGCCGGGCCTGGCCCCGCGCCGCGCTGTTTGTACAGGCTGATCGAGACCGTACGGTCATCGGCCACCGACGACTCCACCTTTCCGGCCAGCGCCGACAGCACGGTCCACGCGAAGGTGTCCCGCTCCGGCGCCCTGCCGTCCGTCGTCGGTGCGGAGACGGTCACGTCGAGGGAGTCGTCGACCAGCCGGAAGACACAGCTGAGGACGGACCCCGGCACGGCCTGCTGGAGCAGGATGGCGCAGGCCTCGTCGACCGCGATCCGCAAGTCCTCGATCTCGTCGAGGGTGAAGTCCAAGCGCGCCGCGAGACCGGCCGTGGCCGTACGCAGCACGGACAGATAGGCACCCGCAGCGGGCAGCCGGACTTCCACGAAGTCCTGGGTCCCGGGCTCGCCTGCGATCTGGGACACCCTCACCTCCAAGGTGGCACAAGCTCATTCGGGGCTCGGGGGGAGAGCCCCCCGAACCGGGCGGTACGCAGGGAGCCTGCGCGGTCCGCCGTGACGCTATCGCGATCCATCCTGCCGTGTCGCCGTGAGCCCCGGAGACCAGGGCTTCCTCGCCCTGCTCCCGGAGACCCGGCCTCGGAGACCCCGTCCCGGAGACCCGGCCCCGGAGCCGTGGCCCCGACCCGGCAGTCGCGGAGACCCTCGGCCCCCACCCCGGCGGCCGCGGAGACCCGCGGAGGGTTGACGTACCCAGCCGTCAGACGATCGAACCGTCGACGAAGCACCAGCGCCAGGCCTCGCCCGGCTCGAAGGTCCGCATCACCGGATGCCCGGTCGTGGAGAAGTGCCCCGTCGCGTGCCGCCCCGGCGAGGAGTCGCAGCAGCCCACGTGCCCGCAGCCCAGACAGAGCCGCAGCTGGACCGGGTGCGTGCCGTCCGACAGGCATTCGAGGCAGGTCTCGGCCAGCGGCGCCGGCTCGGGGCGCGGGATTTCGGCTACGTGCAGGCACTCGCTCATGATGGCCAGGTTACGTTGCGGCACGGAACGGGGTCGGGCATGGACGCACTACAGCTGGTGGCACTGGTGGCGGCGAGCGCCGCCGTGGCCGGGTTCGCCCGCAGGTCCCCGGTGCCCGCCCCGCTGCTCCTGGTCGCCGTCGGCCTCGTCGCCTCGTACCTCCCGGGGGTCCCCGACTACACCCTCGACCCGCACATCGTGCTGCCGCTGATCCTGCCCCCGCTCCTCTACACGGCCGCCGTCGACTCCTCGTACCTCGACCTGCGGGCCAACATCCGGCCCGTCGCGCTGCTCTCCGTCGGGTACGTCCTCTTCGCCACCGTGGCCGTGGGCTGGCTCGCGTACGTCCTCGTGCCCGACCTGCCGCTCACCGCCGCCCTCGTGCTCGGCGCCGTGATCGCCCCGCCGGACGCGGTCGCCGCCACCGCCATCGCCCGCAGGCTCGGCCTGCCGAACCGGATCACCACGATCCTCCAGGGCGAGTCCCTCGTGAACGACGCCACCGCGATCACCGCGTACAAGGTCGCCCTCGCGGCCGCGGTGGGGGAGGGCATCAGCTGGGCGGGCGGCTTCGGGGAGTTCCTGCTCGCCGCGGTCGGCGGCATCGGCGTCGGTCTGGTCCTGATGGTGCCGATCCACTGGCTGCGCACGCACCTGGGTGAGGCCCTGCTCCAGAACACCCTCTCCCTGCTGATCCCGTTCATCGCGTACGCCGCCGCCGAGGAGGTCGGCGCCTCCGGCGTGCTCGCGGTCGTCGTGGTCGGGCTCTTCCTCGGCCACAAGGCCTGGCAGGTCGACTTCGCCACCCGGCTCCAGGAGGAGGCCGTCTGGAAGATGGTCGCCTTCATCCTGGAGTCCGCCGTCTTCGCCCTGATCGGCCTCCAGCTGCCCTTCGTCGTCCAGGGGCTCGGGCCGTACGGGGTCGCGGAGGCGGCCTGGTACGCGGTCGGGGTCTTCGTCGCCGTGGTCGTCGTCCGGTTCGTCTGGGTCTACCCGGCGACCTTCCTGCCCCGCTGGATGTCCGCACGCATCCGGGAGCGGGAGCCCGAGGTGGACTGGCGGGCGCCGCTCGTCGTCGGCTGGGCCGGCATGCGCGGCGTGGTCTCCCTGGCGATCGCCTTCTCCATCCCCGTCCTCACCGACGGCAAGGAGTTCCCGGCCCGGAACCTCGTCCTCTTCCTCACCTTCACCACCGTGATCGGCACCCTCGTCGTGCAGGGCCTCACCCTGCCGCCCCTGATCCGGCTCCTGAAGCTCCCCGGACGGGACAGGTACACCGAGACGCTGGCCGAGGCGCAGGCCCAGAGCGAGGCCTCGCGCGCCGCCGAGGAACGCCTCGACGAGCTCCTCGCCGACGAACGCAACGCCCTGCCGAAACCCCTCGCCGACCGGCTGCGCACGGTCCTGGAGCGCCGCCGCAACTCGGTGTGGGAGCGCCTCGGCGCGGTCAACGAGGTCACCGGGGAGACCGCGGACGACACCTACCGGCGTCTCTCGCGCGAGGTGATCGACGCCGAACGCGAGGTCTTCGTACGGCTGCGCGACGCCCGCCGCATCGACGACGAGATGATGCGCAGCCTGCTCCGCCGCCTCGATCTGGAGGAGGCGGCGGCCCACCGGGAGACGGACTGACGGACTGGCGGGTCCTGTCCGGGCGGGTCATGGCCGGGGGCCGGGGGTCGGGGCCGGCTCTAGGCGGCCTCCGGTGCTCCCGTGATCACCGCCGCGAGCCGGGTGCCGGCCGGGAAGGCGCCCTCCTCCGCGAGGGCCGTCAGGCCGTACAGCATTTTGGCGACATACAGCCGCTCGATGGCGAGTCCATGCCGTGCCTCGAAGTCCTGTGCGAACGCCTCCAGGGCGGGGGGCACGCGCGCGTAGCCCCCGCCGTGGAAGCGCTCGTCCAGGGTCCAGTCCCCGCGCGGTCCGCCGAAGGCCGCCTCCTGGAGCGCCCGGACCTCCCCGCCGAGGAAGCCGCCCCTGAGCACCGGGACGCCGAGGGTCCGGCCCTCGAAGCCGGCCGCGAGCCCCGCCAGGGTGCCGCCCGTGCCACAGGCGACGGCGGCCACGTCGGCGTGGACGGCGAGCTCACGGCCCAGCTCCACGCACCCGTGGACGGCGAGGGTGTTGCTGCCGCCCTCCGGGACCACGTACGCGCGCGCGGGGGCCCGCTCCAGGAGCGCGCCGAGCGTGGCCGGGTCGTTCTTCGCGCGGTACGTGGCCCGGTCCACGAACTCGAGACGCATCCCGTCCGCCGCGCACCGCGCGAGGGACGGGTTCAGCGGCCGCCCGGCCAGCTCGTCGCCGCGGACCACCCCGACCGTCGGGAAGCCGAGCAGCCGGCCGGCGGCGGCCGTCGCCCGCAGGTGGTTCGAGTACGCGCCGCCGAAGGTGAGCACGGGCCGGCCGGCCGCCTCGCGCAGGTTGAGCGCGAGCTTGCGCCACTTGTTGCCCGGCAGGTCGGGGTGGATCAGGTCCTCGCGCTTCAGCAGCAGCGTGAGGCCGCGCCGGGCGAAGCGCTCGTCCTCCACCGGCTCCAGGGGCGAGGGGAGCCGGGGCCGCAGACGGGAGAGGTCGAGCGCGTTCACCCGGCCATTCTCGCCGCTCCCCGACCAGGCCCGGTCGGGAGGCACCCCGGGACCGGACCTGACCGCGAAGCGCCCCTGGGGTCAGCGCAGCCGGTCCGCGATCCGCTCCCGCATCGACGCCATCGTGAACCCGCGCGGGTCCACCTTGCCCGGCTGCCACTCCAGGTGCCCGATGACCGAGCGGTGCGTCCAGCCGTGCACCCGGCAGACGGCGGCCGCCGCCTTCGCGATGGCCTCCAGCTGGACCTTCGGCCACGGGTCCTCGCCGTCGCCGAGGTTCTCGCACTCGAAGCCGTAGAAGTGCCGGTTGCCGTCCGTGGTGGCCTCGTCGTCCGGCGGCAGCCGCCGCTCGGCGATGACCGCGCGGAGGACCTCGTCGTCGCCGAGCCCCGCGTGGTTGGCGCGCCCGTAGCCGACGAGGTGGACCGTGCCGTCCTTGGCGATCACGCCGTGGCAGAGCGGCCCCGGCAGGGCCTCGTAACCGTCCCGGCAGATCCGGACCGTGTGGGCGGTGCCGCGGGTCGCGGTGTGGTGGATCATCACGCCGTTCACCGGGCCCCAGGGGCCCTTGTGGTTGCGGTTGTGGGTGGACCAGTCGCCGACCTGGACGACCGTGAGTCCCTCGTCGCGCAGCGCGCGGAGGAACCTGTCCGCGGACATGGGTGAGGACATGACCGACTCCTTCCGGAGGACGGGGTGAACTTCCGGAGTACCGGATTCCGCGACTCCACCGCCATCCGTTCGAACCGCGTGCGAGCCGATCCGGTCAGATCGTCAGGAGACGTGCGGGGGTGCGCTGTTCGGATGGAAATCGCGTGACATGCCCCGAAGATCGTCGAACAGTCCCACTCGAAAGTGTAATGGCGCCGACACGCTCCGTGCTGAAAGGCTTCACTCGAAGACTCAGGCATACGAGAGGGAGTTCCATGTCCGTTGGTTCGGTTGGCGACGAGGTCCGCGCGGAGCAGCAGGCCCCGCAGCAGAGTCTCGGCACCGCCGCCGCGCGGAACCTCGCCACGACCACCAAGTCGGCCCCGCAGATGCAGGAGATCACCTCCCGGTGGCTGCTGCGGACGCTGCCGTGGGTCCAGGTGCAGGGCGGCACGTACCGGGTGAACCGGAGGCTCAGCTACTCCGTGGGTGACGGCCGCGTCACCTTCGTGCAGACCGGCGAGCGCGTCGCGGTGATCCCCGCCGAACTCGGCGAACTCCCCGCCCTGCGCGGATACGAGGACGAGAGCGCGCTGACCGAGCTCGCGTCCCGCTGCACCCAGCGGGAGTACGCGGCGGGCGAGGTCATCGCCGTCGCGGGCGCCCCCACCGACCGGGTGTACCTCCTCGCGCACGGCCGCATCGAGCAGATCGGCGAGGGGCCCTACGGCGACGAGGCCGTGCTCGGCGTCCTCGCCGACGGCGCCTACCTCGGCGAGGACGCCCTGCTCGGCGAGGACGCCACCTGGGACTGGACCGCCCGCGCCGCCACCGCCTGTACGGTCCTCGAGCTCA
This sequence comes from Streptomyces sp. NPDC002463, assembly GCF_042889835.1. Lineage (NCBI taxonomy): Bacteria > Bacillati > Actinomycetota > Actinomycetes > Kitasatosporales > Streptomycetaceae > Streptomyces > Streptomyces sp. NPDC002463. The sequence continues at coordinate 159,851 of NZ_JBIARL010000001.1, read as the reverse complement.
CCCGCAGCGACGTGCGGAACCTCGCGGAGCGGGCCGGCTCGCTCGCCGCCCACCTCGCGGGCGTGGCCTCGACGCCCGAGCAGCGCACCAACACGTACGGCGAGGCCGCGATCGACCTCTCCGCCGGCCACGTCGGCGAGGCGGTCGTCCCGCACACCTTCGTCGACTACGACGCCTCGCCCCGCGAGTACGAGCTGAGCGTCGCCCAGACCGTGCTGAAGGTCCACAGCCGCGTCGCCGACCTCTACAACCAGCCGATGAACCAGACCGAGCAGCAGTTGCGGCTCACGGTCGAGGCGCTCCGCGAGCGCCAGGAGCACGAGCTCATCAACAACAAGGAGTTCGGCCTCCTCGCCAACTGCGACTACGGGCAGCGGATCCAGCCGCACGACGGCGCCCCCAGCCCGGACGACATGGACGAGCTGCTCTCCCGTCGCCGGGGCTCCAAGATGTTCCTCGCCCACCCGCGCGCCATCGCCGCCTTCGGCCGCGAGCTCAACAAGCGCGGCCTGGTGCCCGAGACGATCGAGATCGCGGGCAACCGCATCCCGACCTGGCGCGGTGTGCCGATCTACCCGTGCAACAAGATCCCGGTCTCGGACGCCCGGACCACCTCGATCATCTGCATGCGTACGGGCGAGGCCGACCAGGGCGTGATCGGCCTGCACCAGACCGGCCTCCCCGACGAGATCGAGCCGAGCCTCTCCGTCCGCTTCATGGGCATCGACGAGCAGGCGATCATCTCCTACCTCGTCACGGCCTACTACTCGGCGGCGATCCTCGTCCCGGACGCCCTGGGCGTCCTGGAGAACGTCGAGGTCAGCCGCTGGCGCTGAGCCGGCGACACCCGGGGGCGGGCACCGAACCCGCCCGCCCCCGGGCGCTCCCCGCCCGCCACGGCTCGTGCCGGCTCGCGTCGGCGAATCGGCGAAGGATACGAAGGAAATCACCGTGACCATGACCAGCACGGATGTCGTCGCCGACGGCCAGGGGGCCGTGACGCTCCTGGACCGGACGCGCACCGCCGTCAATCCCCAACTGCGCTCGACCGTCGAGTCCCTGCCGGACTCCATGAGGCGCGTGGCGATGTACCACTTCGGCTGGGAGCGCGCCGACGGCACCCCGGACGCGGGGCAGTCGGGCAAGGCGATCCGGCCCGCCCTGGTCCTCGCGGCGGCCCGCGCGCTCGGTGCCGACGAGACCCGGGCCGTGAAGGCCGCGGCGGCCGTGGAGCTCGCGCACAACTTCACCCTGCTCCACGACGACATCGTCGACGAGGACCCGACCCGGCGGCACCGGCCCACCGCCTGGACCGTCTTCGGGATTCCCGACGCCCTCATGGCCGGCGACGCGATGAGCGCGCTCGCCCTGCGGCTGCTCGCCGAGGACCCCCACCCCGCCTCGGCGGCGGCCGCGGCACGCCTGGCCGCCTGCGTCATCGAGCTGTGCGCCGGCCAGCAGGCCGACTGCGCCTTCGAGCAGCGCGACCCGCGCGAGGTCTCCCTCGACGAGTGCCTGGCCATGGCCACGGCCAAGACCGGCGCGCTGCTCGGCTGCTCCTGCGCCCTCGGCGCGCTCTACGCGGGCGCGGGGGAGGAGGAGGTCGCGGCGATGGACGCCTTCGGCCGGGAGGCCGGCCTCGCCTTCCAGCTGATCGACGACCTCATCGGCATCTGGGGCGACCCGGACCGCACGGGCAAGCCGGCCGGCGCCGACCTCGTCGCCCACAAGAAGTCGCTTCCCGTGGTGGCGGCGCTCACCTCCGGCACCGCCGCCGGGGAGGAGCTGGCCGAGCTGTACTCCCGCCCGACCCTCGACGCGGCGGCGGTGCGGGCGGCGGCGGACGCCGTCGAGCGGGCCGGCGGCCGTGACTGGGCGCAGGCCCAGGCGGCCGAGCGCATGGGCCGCGCCGTCGAGCACCTCGCCCAGGCGGTGCCGGACCTGTCGGCGGCGGAGGACCTGCTCGCCCTCGCGGAGTTCGTCACGCGGCGCACGCGCTGATCACACCTCCGGGACGATCCGGGTGACCACGGTCTCGATCATGTCGTCCAGATCCCGGTCGCCGAGGATTCCCGGGACGGTGAAGTGGTCGAGGAGCAGTCCGGTGAGGGCGAAGTACAGCAGCCGGACCGTGTCCGCGTCCCCGGGCATCCCGGCGGCGAGGTGCCCCTGGATGTTCGCTTCCAGGTCGGAGCGGAGCACTTTGGTGAGCTGGGTCCTCAGCTCGGGCCGGCGGACGGCTTCGAGGCGGAGCTCGAAGAGTCCGAGGTAGCAGGTGCGCTCGGCGGCGAGCCGCCGGGCGATCCAGCGCATCAGGTCGAGCACCAGCTCCCGGCTGGGCGCGGGGGCCATGGCGGTCTCCGCGTCGACCGGGTCCGGGGTCAGCCGGACGAAGATCCGGTCGCCGACCTGGGAGAGCAGCTGGTCCCGGTCGTTGAAGTAGTTGGACGAGGTGCCCGTGGGGACCCCCGCCCGGGCGTCGACCGCCCGGAAGGTCAGCCCGCGGGCGCCTTCGTCGGCCAGGACCTCGATCGCGGCGTCGAGCAGGGCCGTACGGCGTTCGGGGTTTCTCGCCATGTCGGGCTCCTTGAGTACGGAAACGGTTCTTCGAAAAAGGGTCTTGCGTAACCACTACAGGTGAAGCACTATAACTGTCGTGGTTGCGATCGCGGCCGCACCCCTGACGCGAAGAGGACCGGTTTGCGCAAGCTCACGTACTACATCGCCTGCACCATCGACGGCTTCATCGGCGACCCCGAGGGCGACGCCAGCTCCATGTTCAAGTTCACGACCGCGGAGTACATGGCGGTCATGAACGCCGAGTACCCCGAGACCGTCCCGACGCAGGCGCGGGAGATGTTCGGGGTCGACGCCGAGAACAAGCACTACGACACCCTCATCCAGGGCAGGCGGTCGTACCAGCTCGCCCTCGACATCGGCGTCACCAGCCCGTACAACCACCTGCGCGAGTTCGTGGTCAGCCGCTCGCTCACCGAGTCGCCCCACCCCAACGTCGAGCTGATCGCCGACGACCTGGTGGGCCGGGTCCGCGAGCTCAAGGCCGAGGACAGCCCGCTGGGCATCTACCTCTGCGGCGGCTCCACCATCGCGGGCGAGCTCATCGAGGAGATCGACGAGCTCGTCATCAAGACCTACCCGCAGGTCTACGGCTCCGGCATGCCGATGTTCGGCGCCGGCTTCGAGCCCCGCGACTTCGAGCTGGGCGAGGTGCGCACCTTCGACAACGGCGTGCTCGTCCGGACGTACACCAGGAAGCGGTAGCGCCGGTGCCGGCGGCGGGCGACGTCGCGCGGGGCGACCTACCCTGGATGCATGGGTGAGGAGACGCCCCGCACGACGCGGGACCCCCTCGCCGAGCGGCACTGCCCGGCCTGCGGCGAACCGCTCGGCACGGTGGCCACCCGGCACAAGGTCCTCGGGGCCTGGGTGCCGGAGTGGGAGGTGCAGCCCTGCCGCAACCCCGACTGCCCGCTCTACGAGGGTGCGGAAGCCGCTACCACGCACGTGACCGGCAAGAACGGCGAGATCGGGAGAAGTCCGGCCCCGGGGTGACCGGGCGCGCGGCGGAGCCGGTCAGACCGCTACAGTCCGCGCATGTCATCGGAGTCGACAGAAGTCTGGACCGGCTGGTACCGGGACCGCAGCGGCGCGGAAGCGATCGTCATCACGGCCGACGGGCGGCACGTCGCCACCCGGATCAGGGGGATCGAGTACACGGGCGAGAGCTTCGCCGCGCTCAGTGCCGCCGACGAGGGCGGGCGGGCCCTCACGGGCTGCGTCCTGGAGTGGGACCTGCCGCTCCCCGTCGTCGTGGACGGCGCCGCCCAGCAGGCCACGCTGGCCTGCCTGCTGACGCTCGGTGAGCGCGCCGACCTCAGCCTGACGCTGCACTACGGCGGCGCCGCCTTCGAGGCGTGCGTCGCGGGGGGCGACTTCGACGGAGCCCTGGAGCGGGTGCGGAGCCAGCTGCCGCCCGGCGCGGACTTCGGCCGCAGGCTCCTCCAGGCGGCCTGAGGCCGGGCGGCCCGAGACGGCGAACGGTGGCGCCCCGGGGAGGGGGCGCCACCGTCTTGCGCGACTCCTGGTCAGCCCTTGAACGCGGAGGCGAGACCGTAACGCCACAACTGGTCGACGCGGGACCGCTCCTGCGCGTTCGGCTGGGCGTTCTGGCAGGACGTGCCGGGGCCGCCGCCCGACATCAACTCGCTGCACGGGCCGCTGTAGTGGTCCGGGAGCCCGAGGACGTGCCCGGTCTCGTGGGCCGTGACCCGGGTCGAGTTGTACTGCTGGTTCTGCCGGTAGTCGAGGAAGATGTAGCCGCTGCCGTGGCCGTCGGTGCTGGCGTACGAGCCGCGGGAGTCGTTGCCCTCGTAGTAGGCGAAGTCGGGGTTGCTGCCCTCGACGAGCCGGACGTTCGCCACCGAGCTGTTCCATATCTGCGCCGAGCGGGCGATCTGGGTGCGGAAGCTCGGCGCGTTGGCGGTGCTGTAGACGACGGTGACGGCGGTCGCGCCGGGGACGGCGGCCCGCTTCTTCGCCACCGACTTCACGACGGCGTCGAAGAAGGCCTGGTTGGCCTTGGCCTCCTCGGCCGAACCGGCGTAGTTCTGTGTGAGGGTGCCCGTGCCGACCGCTGCCGCCGGGGCCGTACCGAGGGAAGCGGCGAGACCGAGACCGAGGGCGGCGGTCAGCACGGAGGTGAGGACCTTGGGGTGACGCATGGGGGGCTCCTCCTGTTGGTGTCGGAGAGAGTCTCGGGGGAGCGGGCCCGCGCGGGGATGATGCCAACCACCGATAACCCCACGGCATCAGGTGATCCGTGACACTCAACTGCCTTGAAATCAAAGGCAATTGAGGGCGGCCGGTCGTCTGGTGCGACTCCACGCCCCGCCCTACCCTCGGGGCATGGAGCTGGAGGTGAGACACCTGCGCGCGCTCTGCGCCATCGCGGACACGGGAAGCCTGCACAAGGCGGCCCGGCAACTCGGCGTCAGCCAGCCCTCGTTGACCACCCAGCTGCGCCGGATCGAGAACTCCCTCGGCGCCGAACTCTTCTCCCGCGGCCGCACCGGCTGCCGCCCCACCCCGCTCGGCCGCTCCCTGCTCAGCCGGGCCCGGCCCCTGGTCGCCGACATGGCCGCGCTCGTCACCGAGACCCGGGCGGCGGCCGCCCGCGCCGACGGACCCGGACTCCGCGTCGGCTCCACCGCCAGCCGGGCGCTCCCGGGCTGGCTGCGCCGGCTCCGGCAGCGGCTGCCGGACACGGACGTCGGCCTCCGGGTGGACGTCTCCGCCAACGCGCTGCTGCGCACGGTCGCCGCCGGGCAGCTCGACGTGGCCTTCGTGCACGAGGTGGAGGGCTGCCCCCTACGGGTCCCCGAAGGCCTGACGGGCCGGATCCTCGTGGACCGCGAACCGCAGTTCATCTCCATGGCCCACGACCATCCGGCCGCCGCCCGCCCCGTCGTGGACCTCGCCGACCTCGCCGCCGACCACTGGATGGTCGACCCGACCGTCGACGGCGAATGGGACGGCCTCCGGCGGGTCCTCGACGCCGCCGGCATCGACCCGCCCCTGCTGCACGGCGACTACCACACGGCCGCCTCGCTCATCGTCCTCGGCGAGGCCGTCGCCCCCTGCCAGCCCACCTCGGGCCCGCGCGAGGACATGGCCATCCGGCCCCTGCGCGGCGACCCGCTGGGCGTCCGGCTCCTGCTGTACGGGCGCCCGGGGGCACCCCTGGACGTGCTGTACGGCGAACTCGCGGCGGCCTACCGGGAGGTGGCCCTGCGGGCGGCCCCGTACCGCGAGTGGCTCCGCCGCCAGGGCGAGACGGCCACGCTGTCGGTGGGGCCGTGCATGATGACCGTATGAGCGAAGATCCCGGCCGGGCAGAGGTACGCCACGCGCGCCCGGAGGACCTCCCCCGCGTCGTCGAACTCATCACCGAACACGCCGCGTACGAGAAGGCCGCACCCCCGGCCCCGGGCCTGACGGACCGCCTCGCCGCCCTCCTCTTCGGCCCCGAGCCGCCCCGCCTCCGCTGCTTCGTGGCCGCCCTCCCCGACGGCACCCTCGCGGGCTACGCCACCTGCGCCCCGGAGCTCTCCACCTGGGACGGCACGGAGTACCTCCACATGGACTGCCTCTACCTCACGGAACCCTCCCGAGGCCACGGCCTCGGCCCCCTCCTGATGGAAGCCCTCCGCACAGAGGCCCGCACCCTGGGCCTCCCGGAACTCCAGTGGCAGACCCCTACCTGGAACGAGAACGCGATCCGCTTCTACGACCGCCTGGGCGCCACCTCGAAGGAGAAACGGCGCTACACGCTGCCGACGGAGGCGTAGGGCGTCCCGAAGCCCCGGCCGTCTCCCGTTCCGTCCCCGAACGCCCGGAGGGGTACGACCGCCGAGCGGTCGTACCCCTCCGGAAGGGAATCGGAAGGTCAGGCCTTCTTCGTCTCCCAGAAGATGCGGTCGATCTCGGCGATGAGCTCCAGCGCCTTCTCGCCCGTCTTCGGGTCCGTCGACGCCTTGGCGGCCGAGAGGGCCTTCAGGGTGTCGTTGACCAGCTGGTTGAGCTCGGGGTACTTCTCGAAGTGCGGGGCCTTGAAGTAGTCGCTCCAGAGCACCGAGACGTGGTGCTTGGCGAGCTCGGCGCGCTGCTCCTTGATGACCGTGGCGCGCGCGCGGAAGTGCGGGTCCTCGTTGGCCAGGTACTTCTCCTGGACAGCCTTGACGGACTCGGCCTCGATGCGGGCCTGGGCGGGGTCGTACACGCCGCACGGGAGGTCGCAGTGGGCGCTGACCTTCACCTTGGGGGCAAACAGGCGGGAGAGCATTGAGCCGTCCTTCCTCGTGATCGTCTTCTCAGGTGGGACATTACTCGGTGAGAAGGGCGTTTTCGCGGGCGCCCCCTGGGGCTTAGGTCAAAAGTCCAGGGTCAGTATGGGTCGAGTGGATGAGTGAACGAGTCGACTCGGCGTGGAGCGGGAGGTGCCCAGTGACGGGATCGGGGCGGGAGCGGGTGGCCGAGGCGAGTTCGCCGCCGTTCGGGATCGCCGAGGTGACCGGGATTTCCATGGTCCCCACGCTGTTGCACGGGGATCAGTTGCTCGTGCAGTACGGGGCCCGGCTGCGGCCCGGAGTCGTGGCCGTGCTGCGGCATCCGCTCCAGCAGGATCTGCTCATCGTGAAGCGGCTGATCGAGCGACGTGACGGCGGCTGGTGGGTGCTGGGCGACAACCCGGACGCCGAGGGGGACAGCCGCGTCTTCGGGGCCGTACCGCCCGATCTGGTTCTCGGGCGGGTGCGGGCGCGGTACCGGCCGGTGACGCCGGGGCGTCAGCGTTCGCCGGCCGTGATGCTCTCCTGGCTGGTGTCCTCGGTCAGGCCCGTCTGGTCCGACCGTTCGGCCTCCAGGCGCTTGCGGGCCCGGTAGGCGGCCACGTTGGCGCGGGTCGCGCAGCGGTCCGAGCAGTAGCGGCGGGAGCGGTTGGTGGAGGTGTCCAGGTAGGCGTTGCGGCAGGGCGGCGCCTGGCAGAGGCCGAGCCGGTCCGCGCCGAACTCCGTCAGGTGGAAGGCGAGGCCCATCGCCGAGATGGCGGCGTAGCCCGTGGTCGCGTTCGAGGAGTGGTCGGCGAGGTGCATGTGCCACCGGGGCCGGCCCTCCTCGTCGAGGGTGTCGTGGCCGGAGATCTGAGGGCTGACGGGGAACTCCAGGAGGAGCGAGTTCAGCAGGTCCACCGCGCCCGTGTGGTTGCCCTCGTCGGCCGCGGCGAAGACCGCCCGGAGGCGGGCCCGCACCGTGCGGAAGCGCGGCAGGTCGGCCTCCGTGACCCTCCTGGCCATCTGCGTGGCGGGGCCGAAGAGGTCCCGGAGCACCTCGACGGAGGTCAGGGTGTCCTTGTTGCGGGCCGGCTCCTCGGTGTTGACCAGACGTACGGCGAAGTCCGAGTAATGGGCCAGTTCCACTTGTAGTCCTTACTTCGGCGGGCTAGTGTCTCGCTCGGAAGGGGTAACGCCTGTTTCCCCTTCGAGGGTATTACGAACGCGGGGAGGACAGGTCATGACCGGAACCGACTGGGCGGGCTGGCAGCAGAGCTGGGACCGTCAGCAGGAGTGGTACATGCCGGACCGTGAGGAGCGGTTCCGCGTGATGCTCGACATGGTCGAGGCGCTGGTGGGACCGAAGCCCCGCGTCCTCGACCTCGCGTGCGGTACGGGGAGTATTACGAGCCGGCTGCTCCGGCGGTTCCCCGACGCGACCAGTATCGGCGTCGACCTCGACCCGGCCCTCCTCGCCATCGCCGAGGGCTCCTTCGCGGGCGACGAGCGCGTCACCTTCGTGACCGCCGACCTCAAGGACCCCTCGTGGGCCGAGAGCCTGCCGTACGGCTCGTACGACGCCGTTCTGACCGCCACCGCCCTCCACTGGCTCCACAGCGAGCCCCTGACCGTCCTCTACGGGCAGCTGGCCGGTCTCGTCCGCGAGGGCGGGGTCTTCATGAACGCCGACCACATGATCGACGAGGCCACGCCTCGCATCAACGCCGCAGAGCGCGCCCAGCGGCACGCCCGCATGGACCGGGAGAAGGCCGCCGGGGTCCTCGACTGGGCCGACTGGTGGGCCCTCGCCGCCCAGGACCCGGTCCTCGCCGGGCCCACCGCCCGCCGCTTCGAGATCTACGGCGAGCACGCCGACGGCGACACGCCCTCGCCCCGCTGGCACGCCGAGGCCCTGCGCGCCGCCGGCTTCGGCGAGGCCCGGCCGGTCTGGGCCTCGCCCTCCGACACCCTCCTCCTCGCCGTGAAGTAGCCCGAGGGGACGCAGAAGGGGGGGGGGGGGGGGCCCCCGGGCCCCCCCCCCCCCCCCCCCCCCCCCCCCGCGCGGTTGACCCCGGGGGGGCCCCAGGGGGGGGGGGGGGGCCCCCCGGCCCCCCCACCGCCCCTTCTGCCGCGTCTCAGAGCACCTTCGAGAGGAACGCCTTCGTACGGTCCTGCTGCGGGTTCGTCAGGACGTCCCGCGGGTTGCCCGCCTCGACCACGACGCCGCCGTCCATGAAGACCAGCGAGTCGCCGACCTCGCGGGCGAAGCCCATCTCGTGCGTGACGACGATCATCGTCATGCCCGACTCCGCAAGGTCCCGCATGACGTCGAGGACGTCACCCACGAGCTCCGGGTCGAGCGCGGACGTCGGCTCGTCGAAGAGCATCAGCTTCGGCTCCATCGCCAGCGCGCGGGCGATGGCCACACGCTGCTGCTGGCCGCCGGAGAGCTGCGACGGGTAGTTGCCCATCTTGTCGCCGAGGCCGACCCGGTCGAGCAGGCGCTCGGCCCGCTCGCGCGCCACGGCCTTGGACTCGCCCTTCACCTGGATGGGCGCCTCCATGACGTTGGCCAGGGCCGTCATGTGCGGGAAGAGGTTGAAGCGCTGGAAGACCATGCCGATGTCACGGCGCTGGACCGCGACCTCGCTGTCCTTCAGCTCGTAGAGCTTGTCGCCCTTCTGCTTGTAGCCCACCAGCTCGCCGTCGACGGAGAGCCGGCCGCCGTCGATGCGCTCCAGGTGGTTGATGCAGCGCAGGAAGGTCGACTTTCCGGAGCCGGAGGGGCCGACGAGGCAGAAGACCTCGCCGTTCTGCACCTCCAGGTCGATGCCGCGGAGGATGTGGGCCGCGCCGTAGGACTTGTGGACGCCTTCGGCCTTGACCATGGGCTGACCGGTCATGCCGCACCCTCCGGGGAACGCTTGAACGTGATCACATTCTTCTTGACGCGCTGCCACGGGGTGGGCGGCAGGTTGCGCGTCGAACCGCGGGCGAAGCGGCGCTCCAGGTAGTACTGGCCGACGCTGAACACGCTGGTCAGCGCCAGGTACCAGATGGAGGCGACGAAGAGCATCTCCATGACGGCGCCGGCCGTGTTGCCGATGTTCGACGAGGCGCGCAGGAGCTCGGTGTACTGCACGGCCGAGACCAGTGACGAGGTCTTCAGCATGTTGATGAACTCGTTGCCCGTCGGCGGCACGATCACGCGCATGGCCTGCGGGAGCACGATGCGGCCCATGGTCTTCGTCGAGGACATGCCCAGCGCGTGCGCCGCCTCGGTCTGGCCCTCGTCGACCGACTGGATGCCGGCACGGACGATCTCCGCCATGTAGGCGCCCTCGTTCAGGCCGAGGCCGAGCAGGGCCACCATGAACGGCGTCATGACGTCCACGGTCTCGTTCTTGTAGATCGGACCGAGGTTGATGTAGTGGAAGATCAGCGACAGGTTGAACCAGACGAGCAGCTGGACGTAGACCGGGGTGCCGCGGAAGAACCAGATGTAGAGCCAGGCGACCGCGCCGGTCACCGGGTTCTTGGAGAGCCGCATCACGGCGAAGAGGATGCCGAGGACGAGACCCAGGGCCATCGCCGAGATGCTGATGATGATGGTGTTCCACATGCCGCTGATCACGGACGGGTCGAACACCTTGTCCCACACCGTCGCCCAGACGACATCGCCCTGGGAGAAGGCGTAGACGAGCCAGCCGAGGAGGACCACGACCACGACGGCGCTGACCCAGCGGCCGTAGTGGCGCACGGGAATGGCCTTGATCGCCTCGTACGGGAGACCCGAGGGGGAGGGCCCGGCCGGAGCGGCGGCCGGGTCCTTGCTGATCTTGTCAGTCATGACGACTGCCCTTCAGTGGTACGAGGAGAGGTCACTTGCCGGCGTTGATCGTGGCCGACTTGACCGCACTGTCCTCGACGTCCCACTTCTTCAGGACCTCAGTGTAGGAGCCGTCCTTGATGATCGCGTCCAGGGCTTCCTTGACGGCGTCGCGCAGCTGGGTGTTGTCCTTCGAGACGCCGATGCCGAAGAGGCCGACGTCGCTCTGGCTGCCGACGACCTCGAAGTCGTTGCCGCCGCCCGAGGTCTTCGCGATGTACGAGGCGACCGGGTAGTCGTTCAGGTCGGCGACCGCGCCGCCGGCCTTCACGCGGGTCTGGGCCTCGGCGTCGGTGTCGAAGGCCTGGATGGTCAGCTTCTTGTCACCGCACTTGGTGGCCTGCGCCTTGAAGGTGTCCTCGTAGATCGTGCCGCGCTGGACGGCGACGGTCTTGCCGCAGAGGTCGTCGAGGGAGTTGACGCCCTGCGGGTTGCCCTTCTTGACCAGCAGGGAGACGCCGGAGCTGAAGTAGTCGACGAAGTCGATGCCCTTGCCGATCTTCTTCCCGTTGTCGTCCAGGCCCTCCTGGCGCTTCTTGTTGTCCGTCATCGAGGACATGATCAGCTGCTGGCGGCCGGTGTAGATCGAGGTGATCAGGCCGTCGAAGGTGCCGGAGACGAACTCGAGCTTGACGCCCAGTTGCTTGCTGAGGGCCTCGCCGAGGTCCGGGTCGACGCCGACGATCTTGCCGCCGTCGGTGAACTCCATCGGGGCGTACGAGGCGTCCGTGCCGACCTTGATGACACCCGCCTTCTGGATGTCGGCGGGGAGCTTCGCGAAGAGCGGGGCCTTGCTCGCGGCGGCCGAGCCGGACTCCTTCGTGCCGCCCGCGCTCTCGGTCTGGTCGCCACAGGCGGTCAGCAGCATCGAGCCGGCGACCGCGATGGCGGCGACCGCGGCAAGACGGGACGTGCGGGTCTTGGCGGTCGTACAACGCGTGGAGCGTGCGGTCATGGTCGGGTTCCTCCGGCGTGTGAAGTGCTGCCAGGTGGTCACGTACACAACTTCGAGTGTCGCGACCTCGTGTGATTACGGCATCTTGCCATTCGGACTGCCACAAACCGACGGCCACGGATGTCAAAATCGGATAACAGGTGACCCCGAAATCCCGACAGGCCGGTACATCAGGGCCGGATCTTCTGCGGAATCCCTTCCCCGTCACCGAAAAATCTGCGGTTCATCTCGCCATTCGGACGATGGGAAGGCCGCCAATCGGGTGCGGAAACCATCTATCGGGACATCGGGTGACGTGTCGTTCTCCGTCCGTGTCCGGACGCACTCGGTATGAGTCGCGTCACCGAGCGGATATGGACTCGTCTGCGGTGCCGTCTGTCCGGTAAGAAGGATCCTTACACCCCTCATCCGGGGCTCAGGGCGCGTTGTGCGGCGCGCCCGCGCGGCTGCCAGACACGGCGGCCGCGGGACCCGCCCACCGCTCCACACCAGGAGCGGCCAACCCTCAAATGCAGCAGACTCAAGGGGTCAACCCAATGGCAGCGGAAATCGTCAATCCTCACAACGACAGCGGTACGGAAGCTCCCGAGGAGCCCTTCGATCCTGTCTTCGCCCTTCACCGGGGCGGCAAGATGGCCGTGGCGGCCACCGTCCCCCTGCGGGACAAGGACGACCTGTCCCTCGCGTACACGCCCGGCGTCGCCAAGGTGTGCACCGCGATCGCCGAGCAGCCCGAGCTGGTCAACGACTACACCTGGAAGTCCCAGGTCGTGGCCGTCGTGACCGACGGCACGGCCGTCCTCGGCCTCGGCGACATCGGCCCGGAGGCCTCCCTCCCGGTCATGGAGGGGAAGGCCATCCTCTTCAAGCAGTTCGGCGGCGTGGACGCGGTCCCGATCGCCCTCGCCACCACCGACACCGACGAGATCGTCGAGACCGTCGTCCGGCTCGCCCCCTCCTTCGGCGGGGTGAACCTGGAGGACATCTCGGCCCCGCGGTGCTTCGAGATCGAGCGCAAGCTCCAGGAGCGCCTCGACATCCCGGTCTTCCATGACGACCAGCACGGCACCGCGATCGTCACGCTCGCGGCCCTCCGCAACGCGGCGAAGCTGACCGGCCGGACCCTCGGCGACCTGCGCGGTGTCATCTCCGGCGCCGGCGCGGCCGGTGTGGCCATCGCGAAGTTCCTCCTCGAGGCCGGCCTCGGCGACGTCGCCGTCGCCGACCGCAAGGGCATCGTCAGCCGCGACCGTGAGGACCTCACGGACGTCAAGCGCGAGATCGCCGAGCTCACCAACAAGGCGGGCCTCAGCGGCTCCCTGGAGAGCGCCCTGGCCGGCGCGGACGTCTTCATCGGCGTCTCCGGCGGTACGGTCCCCGAGGCGGCCGTCGCCGCGATGGCCCCGAACTCCTTCGTGTTCGCCATGGCCAACCCGAACCCCGAGGTCCACCCCGACGTCGCGCACAAGTACGCGGCCGTCGTGGCGACCGGCCGTTCGGACTACCCGAACCAGATCAACAACGTCCTCGCGTTCCCCGGCATCTTCGCCGGCGCGCTCCAGGTCCGGGCCTCCCGGATCACCGAGGGCATGAAGATCGCCGCGGCCAACGCCATCGCGGACGTCGTGGGCGACGAGCTCGCCGCCGACTGCGTGATCCCGTCGCCGTTCGACGAGCGGGTCGCCCCGGCCGTCGCGGCCGCGGTCGCCGCAGCCGCCCGCGCCGAGGGCGTCGCCCGCCGCTGACGCGGTTCGCCTCCACCGAAGGGCCCTGTTCCGGACTGCACCGGACGGGGCCCTTCGGCGTGCGGGGGGTGTGCGGGGCCGTCTGATGCGGGCGGGTGCTGCAGCGGGTGCCGTAGGGCGCGGTGCGGTGTCGCGGGATCGGGTGCGGTGCCGTCCGATCCGGTGTGGTGCGGTGTGGTGCGGTGTGGTGCGGTGTGGTGCGGTGTGTGGTGCGGTCGCGTCGGGTCCGGTTGCGTGTCGGTCCGGCTCTGTCCAGGCGACACGGGTCACACCGGGGCGTGGTTCCGTCACGTACCGGAGGCGCCCTAGGGTCGGGGCCATGTTCGCTGCCTACGCTGCCCGAATCGACCGCGACCAGCCCCTGAACGGCCTCGAATTGGGCGAACGTCCCGAACCCGAGGCGCGGCCCGGGTGGACCACCGTCACCGTCAAGGCCGCCTCGCTCAACCACCACGACCTGTGGTCGCTGCGCGGGGTCGGACTGCCCGAGGAGAAGCTGCCGATGATCCTCGGCTGCGACGCCGCCGGCATCGACGAGGACGGCAACGAGGTCGTCCTGCACTCCGTCATCGGCCAGACGGGCCACGGCGTCGGTCCGGACGAGCCCCGATCCATCCTCACCGAGCGCTACCAGGGCACCTTCGCCGAGCGCGTGACCGTCCCCAGCTGGAACGTGCTGCGCAAGCCGAAGGAGCTGTCCTTCGAGGAGGCCGCCTGCCTCCCCACCGCCTGGCTGACCGCCTACCGCATGCTCTTCACCAACGCCGGCGTGCGGCCCGGCGACTCCGTGCTCGTGCAGGGCGCGGGCGGCGGCGTCGCCACCGCCGCGATCGCCCTCGGCAAGGCGGCCGGCCTTCGGGTCTTCGCCACCAGCCGCGACGAGGCCAAGCGGAAGCGGGCCGTCGAGCTCGGCGCCGTCGAGGCGTACGAGCCGGGGGCGCGGCTCCCGCAGCGGGTGGACGCCGTCATCGAGACCGTCGGCGCCGCCACCTGGTCGCACTCGGTCAAGTCCCTGCGGCCCGGCGGCACGCTCGTCATCTCGGGCGCCACGAGCGGCGACCGTCCCTCGCACGCCGAGCTGACCCGGATCTTCTTCCTGGAGCTGAAGGTCGTCGGCTCGACCATGGGCTCCAAGGACGAGCTGGAGGACCTCCTCTCCTTCTGCGCGGCGACGGGCCTCCGGCCGGTGATCGACGAGGTCCTGCCGCTGGACCGGGCGCGCGAGGGCTTCGAGAAGATGGCCTCCGGCGAGCTCTTCGGAAAGATCGTTCTGAAGACCTCCTGACCGACATCTTGAAGTAGGTCGGTCGACCTGATGGGATCTCCGGCACGAGAAACGTGAACATCGCTCACCTTGTCGTGCCGGAGGCCTCCTTGTTGCGAACCACCCTCGCGGCGACCGTCGTCGTCGCCTCGCTGCTCGCCCCGACCGCCGCCAGGGCGGAGACCGGCGGTGACGCGATACCCGCCCTCACCGACTCACGCGGCCGGGTCCTCACCCTGCGCGGCTGGAACGTCGCGGACAAGTCGCACAGCGGCGACTCCGCCCTCTCCGGAATCACGGAGAAGTACTTCCGCGACATGCGGGCCAAGGGCTTCAACACCGCCCGGGTCCTGGTCTTCTGGGACGACCTGGAGCCCCGGCCCGGCCAGTACAGCCAGGCGTACCTGAGCAAGATCGAACGGGTCCTGGACTGGGCCCAGAAGTACGACGTCAAGGTCATCCTCGACGCCCACCAGGACGTCTACGGGCCCGCCTTCGGCTCCCGGGGCATTCCGGCGTGGGCAACCAGGACCGACGGGCTGCCGTTCACCCCGCACCCCGACGACTGGTTCTCCCAGTACTTCGAGCCCGCCGTCCAGCGCGCCTTCACCCACCTCTACGAGGACGCCGACCTGCAGCGCGCCCAGGCCCGCATGTGGCGGGTGCTCGCCGACCGCTTCGAGGACCACCCGGCCGTGCTCGGCTACGACCTCATCAACGAGCCGATGGGCGAGCTCCGCGAGGGCGAGGACCTCGCGACGGCAGCCCGGCGCATCGAACGCGACCAGATCACCCCGATGTACAACCGGATCGCGGACGCGATCCGTTCGGTCGACAAGGACGGGTGGGTCTTCGTCGAGCCGACCCCGATCGTGGGCGAGGGCGTGCCCACCGGTCTGGGGCGGATCGACGACCCGAAGGTCGTCTACGCCCCCCACTTCTACAACGGCACCATGGAGGCGGGCGGCGACTACGACCCGTCGGCCGGCTGGATCGAGAACTACGAGGCGGCGGTCACCCAGTACCCGAAGGAGTACAAGGTGCCCGTGATCGTGGGGGAGTGGGGGCCGCTCAACAACTCCCTGCCGAACATGAACCGCTTCTACCGCGAGGCCATGGCCTCCCTCGGCCGCTACGGCTCCGGCTGGACCGGCTGGGAGTGGTGCTACGGCGGCGGCTACTGCGCCGTGGACGGCGCCGGAGCCTTCCGCACGAACAAGGAGCTGACCGCCGAGCCGTACGCGGAGGCGGTCGCGGGCCGGGTCCGCTCCGCGTCGTACGACCCGTCGTCCGGGGTCTACCGCCTGTCGTACGAAGCGGCCTCCCGGCGCGGCTCCCGCGTCACCGAACTCTCCCTGCCGCCCGGCGACTGGCGCGTGACGGCCCGCGGTGCCGCGCTGGTGCTCCGCAAGGACCGAGGCCGAGCCCTGATCCTCGCGACCCCTGGCGCCCGGGTGACGGTGACGGTCACGCGCGGCTGAGGCCCCGGGGGAGGGGGGTCGGGGCCCGGGCGGGGCCCCGGCCCCGTCAGCTCTTTCTCTCCGGGTGGAGGAGGGCCGTGATGTGGGTCGCCGCTGTCGACAAGTGGTCGCGGGTTTCCCTGAGTTGGTCCTCCGTCACGCCGTGGTCGCGGGCCGCGTCGCGGATCTCGTCGCGGAAGCGGTCGAGGAGGCGGTCGAGGTCGCGGGCCGGGTCGCCCGAGTCCGTCGTGTCCCGCGCCCATTCCGGCGCCTCGCCGGCCGGGGCCTTCGCGAACCGGGGATCCGGCGTCGCGGCCTTCGGATGGGTCGTGCCCGTCACCAGGTCGCCGAGCTGGGCCGTGATGCCCGAGATCCCCTCCCAGACCCCCTTGGGCCAGTCGCCCCGCGCGAACCGGTCCTGGACCTCGTCCTGCACCTGCTGGGCGACGCGCTGGAACTCCTTCGCCTGGCGGCGCGCCGACCGGGCCTCCTCGCGGGCCTCGCGGGCCTGCCGCTTCCACTCCTGTTTGAAGCGGCGCATCTCCTCCTTCGCCTCGGCGAAGGAAGGGGGATCCACCGTGCGGTTCTGTCCGGCGGCGGCACGCATCTCGCTCCGCACCCGGCCGGCCGCGCCCCGCACGTCCTCGCGGATCTCCGCCGCCAGCTCCGAGACCGACTCGCGGATCTCCCGCTCCAGGTCGTCCAGTTCGGCGCCGCGCCCGGCCAGCTCGGCGCGGCCGGCGTCGGTGATCGAGTAGACCTTGCGGCCTCCCTCGCTGGCGTGGGTGACGAGCCCCTCGGCCTCCAGCTTGGCGAGGCGCGGGTACACCGTGCCCGCCGAAGGCGCGTACAGCCCCTGGAAGCGCTCCTCCAGGAGGCGGATCACCTCGTACCCGTGGCGCGGGGCCTCGTCGAGCAGCTTGAGCAGATACAGGCGGAGGCGTCCGTGGGCGAAGACGGGCGGCATGTCAGAGCACCTTTCCGGTCGCGGAGGGGTCGGACGAGGGGGCGGCGTCGCCGTCCTCCTCGGGCTCGGGGCGGCGGAGCAGGGCGATGGAGCCGGAGACGGTGGTCGCCTTGAGCGTGCCCCGGCCCGAACCGAGCGTGCCCGTGATGGACTTGGCGCCCCACTGGCCTCCCACCCGCAGGTCCTCGAAGGCGTTCGACACGGCGCCGCTCGTGGTGCTCGCCTCGACCCGGGCGTCGGCCGGGTGCGGGAGCCGGATCGCGACCTCGCCGGAGACGCTGGTGAGCCGGATGTCGGCGGGCGGTCCGTCGAGCCGGGTCGGATCGAGGTCGATGACCATGTCGCCGCTGACCGTGTCGGCCTTCACGGAGGAGCCCGAGCCCTCGATCACCGTGACGTCTCCGGTCACGGAGTTGACGCGCAGCGCGCCGGTGACCGACTGGGCCTCCAGGTTCCCCGAGACGCTCTCGGCGCGGACCGGGCCGGAGAGTCCGAGGAGGGTGGTGTCGCCCGTGACGCCGCGCACCTCCGTACGCCCTCTGATCCCCGTGACGACCGCCTCGGCGCCGACCACGCCCACCTCGACGTCGACGCCCGCGGGGACGGCGACGGAGACGACGGCCTTTCGCCGGTACTCCTTGCGCTCGAACCACTTGAGGATGCTCTTCCAGTGAAGGTCCTCGTAGGTCACGGTCAGCGTGGAGCCGTCCTGCGTCACGATCAGAGGCGGGCCCTCGATCTCGGAGATCTCCACGCGGGCGGAACTCTCGTCCGTCCCCACCACGTTCACCGTGCCGTTGACGATGCGGACCTGCAGCAGCGTCACGGGGTCGGCCGGAGCCAGTTTCGTCGGCTCGGTGACGGACCACTCTGTCATGGTGCTGACCTCCCGTATCGGCAACGCAACATATCGCGTTTCTCGATAGACACGATATATCGCGGCCTCGTGGAGTCAACCCTGAGTCGACCCCGACTCATCCCTGACAGGGGTGGGGTAATCGCGGTCTTATACGGACAAATTGGCCTAGCGTGGGGCCATGAACGCGACACCCGGACCGCCGCACCCCGCCGGAGCCCTGCTGCTCTGCCGCGCCGAGCCCCCGGAGGTCCGGCCGTCGGCCCAACTCCTCCGGGAACGGCTGCTCCTCGCCCCCGCGGGCGCCGAGTGGACCGTGCTCGTACCGGAGGGGAAGCCCTGGCTGCACGGCGGGGAGCCCGTCGAGCAGGTCGTCACCGGCTGGGCCACCGCCCTCGCCGTCCCGGCCGCCGGCCGGCCGGTCGTCGCGCTCTGGTGGGACCGCGACCGGGCCGGCCTCACGCTCGCCGCCGGCTTCCGCCGCGCGGTCGGCTACACCTGGCTCGCGGACGGCACCCCCGTCGGCGAGGACGAGGCCATGCGGACCTTCGCCGCCCGCCTCGCCCTCGATCCCGTCCTGGACGTTCAGGCCCTCGAACCGCTCACCGAGCCCGACCCGGACGCCGACGCCCACGCCCGGCTCGTCGGGGTCGTCGCGGTCCTCGCCCGCGCCGGACTCGCCCTGCCCGCCGGAATCGTCCCGGGCGAGAGCGCCGACCGGCTCCGGGCCGCGGCCCTCGCCGAGGGCGCCGAACAGCTCGAACGGACCGGATGGCTCGATGCCGTGCGCGCCGAGCTGGACGCGGTGGAGGACGGCCCCATCGGCCCGTACCTGCGCGGCCCCAAGGCGCGCGTACTGAACGGGGCGCAGCTCCTCGTGGGGGTGCCGCTGCTGCTCTGGGGCGCGGGCCGCCGCAGCGGCGGCTGGGCGACGGCCGGCGCGCTGCTCGTCGCGCACGGCGCGCTCGGACTCGTCTACGACCGGCTGCGGGAGCGGTGAGCGTGCGGCGGCTCCGGGCAATGCTGAGCGTGCGGCGGCTCCGGGAATGCTGAGCGCACGACCCACTCCGGGGCGCCGGGCCTGGGGAGCCTGCGGGA
Organism: Streptomyces sp. NPDC002463; assembly: GCF_042889835.1. Lineage (NCBI taxonomy): Bacteria > Bacillati > Actinomycetota > Actinomycetes > Kitasatosporales > Streptomycetaceae > Streptomyces > Streptomyces sp. NPDC002463. Next base: position 140,769 of record NZ_JBIARL010000001.1, on the reverse strand, counting down.
GCGGTGAGCCGGCGGTCGGTACCGGCATCGCCGAGTGCGCGACCGGCTGCGGGAGCTGTGACCCGCAGCCGGGAGGGAGCTCCTACTCGTCCTCGTCCTCGTCGTCGTCCAGACGGGCCAGCCAGGTCGCGAGGCGCTCTACCGGCACCTCGAAGTCGGGGTTGAGGTCGACGAACGTCCGCAGCTGCTCGGCGAGCCACTCGAAGGTGACCTCCTCCTCGCCGCGCCGCTTCTCCAGTTCCTCGATGCCACGGTCGGTGAAGTACATGCGATCAGGATAGGCCGTACCCCTCACGTCCCCTGTCGCCCGTCAGTCCCACCGATTAGCCTTCTGGATCCAACATCGCTTCGGGGAGCGGGGGCCGCTGTGGCACACGGGATCGCTCGGATTCGACTGGACGACGGCACGCCCGTGTGGGCGCGCGTCAGCGACGCGGAGGAGCTCGGCCGGGGCGGCGGGTTCCAGGACACCGGTGTCAGGGACCGGGTGGTCTCGATGGCCGGCGGGCTCACGGACGTCGTGCGCGGGGTCGTCGGCTCCCTGCGTGCCGGCCTCGACCCGCAGGGGTCCGTGGAGGTCGCCGTCAGCTTCGGCATCGAACTGTCGGCGCAGTCCGGCAAGGTGATCGGCGTCCTCGCGGACGGCTCGGGCAAGGCCTCCGTGAACGTGTCCCTGACCTGGACCGAACCGGGCCCGCCGACCGCGCCGACCGCACCCGCGGCGGAGTCCGCGCCCGCCTCCGCCGAGCCGGAGGCCGCGCAGCAGCCGTCGGGGATAGCCCGGCAGCGGCGTCCGGCGGCCGATGGCACCGTATGAGCGCCTTCGACGCTCTCGTGCGCCCCGCACTCGTACGCATCGGCGCTCCCGACGGCGGGTATGACCCGCACGGCGGCCAGTTCTGGGGGACCGGCTTCTTCATCGCCCCCGGCTGGGTGCTGACCTGTGCCCATGTCGTGGCCGAAGGGGGTGGCGAGGTGTGGAGGAAGAAGCCTGCCGTCGGCATCACCTGGCAGGACGGCAAGAGGACGCGCCAGTCCATCGGCACGGTGGTCCTCGCGCTGCCCAGGCCCGAGGACCCCGGTGCGCGCCCCGAGCCCTGGGGTTTCCCCGACGTCGCCCTCGTGCGCGTGCCCGGCACGCTCAAGGCCTCCTGCGTCCGGCTCGCCGAGCGGCCTCCGGCCCGGACCACCGAGGTCGGCCTGCACGGCTGGTCCCGGGAGACCGGGGAGCTGGGCATCCGCCAGGTGCACGGCCGGCTGACCGGCGTCGACGCCCGCGCCCTCGTGACGGAGGGGGTGCTGCCCGTCGAGGGCTGCTCCGGCGGCCCCGTCGTCGACGACCTCCAGGGCGCCGTGATCGGCTTCAACAAGGGACGCTGGTCCGACCAGGGCGCCCTCGTCCCCCTCGCCGCCCTGCGCTGCCTGCACGACGCGCCCGGGGGCAGGTTCTGGGCCGAGGCACTGCGTGACCACGACCGTCATCACCTCGACCACTACCTCCAGTCCCTCGACTACGGATCCGACTGGACGCGCGCGCAGCAGCAGCTCGGCGGCCCGCACCCGCTGAGCCCGCAACTCCGCACCCGGTTACGGGGGCAGCTCTCCGCGCTGCCCGCCCCGATCAACGCCGGCGAGATCATGGACCTGGTCGACCGGGTCAGGGCCTGGATCAGGAACAGCACCACCCCGGACGCCTTCGAGGACGACCCGCGCACCTGGAGCGAGGGCGCCGCCCTGCTGTACGGGCTGCGGGCGCCCGACCGCACCGATCCGGGCGACCCCGGCCTCGACGCCGTGCTCCTGTACGCCGCCCATGTCGTCCGGCGGGTCTCCGGCCGCCCCGGCGGTGTCGGCGACGTGACCGCGTTCCGGGACTGGATCATCGACCTGGCCGCCGACGCGGGCCCGTACCTCCGCCGCGAGATCGACGACCTGATCGGCTCCAACAGCTCGACCGCCCTCGCAGGCGCCCGCGAGCGCCGCGCACGCGCGGACGTGCTCCTGGAGATCGACACGCCCCGCTGGGACCGGCGCTACCCCTGGCGCGTGAAGCTGCTCCGCGACGGACACATGGTCACCCCGCTCAAGGGCGACGACCGGGGTGTCGAGCGGGCCCGGCTCAAGGAGACCCTGCGGGGGCCGCTCGCCGAGGCGCTCCGGCTCGGCGACAACGGGCCGCACCTGGCCTCCGTGGAGGCCGTGCTGCCGCGCGAGCTCTTCGACGAGCCGCTCGACACCTGGCGGCTCGAACCCCCGGAGGGACCCGACGAGGAGCAGGGACCCCTCACCCTCGGGCAGCGCCGCATCGTGGTCATCAGGGACGCCCGGCGCCACGGCAAGGAGCCGTCGGCCGAGTGGCGGGAGCGCTGGGAGGCGGGGGAGAGAGGGCCGCTGCGCGCGGCCCAGCTGCGTGCCGAGGTGCCCGGCGCGGGCCCGGACGCCCACACCGCGCGCGTGCGCCGGGAGACCCTGGAGGAGACGCGCGAGCGGCTCCGCCGGGCCGAGGGCGGCACTGTTCCCGTCTACTGCGGCCCGGTGGGCAGCGGCGACGGGCTCATGGCGATGAACGCGGCCCTGGCCGCCGGCCACCCGCTGGCCCTCTGGCGGACCGGCGCCCACGACCACACCGACTGCGCGGCCTTCCACGTGGAGGCGGACTGGCTGCTCGCGGACGCGCGCACCGCCCACGGGCTCGGCGAGCCCATCCGTTCCCTGCGTGCCCTGGTACCGGAGCGGGCCGACCTCGCCTGGGCCGAGACCATCGCCGTCCTGTACGACCCACCCGACCGCCCGCCGGCCGCCGGCCGTCTGGAGCCCCCGCCGCTGCTCGGCGAGGAGGACCCGTGACGGCGGCGCCCGCCGCCCGGGCGCGCCTCGGGCAGGCCTCGTGAGGCCGGCGGATCCCGCCGCGGTCCGCCACAAGGGCCGACCCGCCCCGGCCCGTCACCGGCCCCGCCCCGCCCAAAGCGCCCCGCGCGTCCGGCAGTTCCCGTCCCCGCCCGGAACGACCGGTTTGGGGGTCGGCAAGGACGGCCCCGGGGAAGTACGTTCGGAAAGCCCGGCCAGCACACCACAGCCAGGAGGAGTTCACCGTGAACGATTGGCGGATCTACCGTGGGGCCGGGCATCCGCATGACGAGATACGGCGCCTGCCCGCCCCGCCGCCCTGGCGCGACTTCTCGGCGGGCGGCGCCGACGACACCCTCGCCGGCTCCGACCGCCGGCTCGGCGTCAAGCGCAGGCTCGTCCAGAACCACCACCCCCGGCCCGCCGAGACCGACGCGGTCAACGCCGCCCTCTACCTGCGGCGTCCGCTCCTCGTCACCGGCAACCCCGGCACCGGCAAGTCCACGCTCGCGCACGCCGTCGCCCATGAGCTGCGCCTCGGCCGGGTGCTCCGCTGGCCCATCGTCAGCCGCTCCACGCTCCAGGACGGCCTCTACCGGTACGACGCCATCGGCCGCCTCCAGGACGTGCAGCTGGAGCGCGCCCAGGCCGGTGCGTCCGGTTCCGCCGCCGCGGCCCCGGCCGGCATCGGCTCGTACATCCGGCTCGGACCGCTCGGCACCGCGCTGCTCCCCTCCGAGCAGCCCCGTGTCCTGCTCATCGACGAGCTCGACAAGAGCGACCTCGACCTGCCCAACGACCTCCTGAACGCCCTGGAGGAGGGCGAGTTCGCCATCCCCGAGCTGGAGCGGCTCGCCGACCGGGAGCCGGTCGTCGAGGTGCTCAGCGACGACGGCCGCAAGGTGCCGGTGTACGGCGGCCGGATCCGCTGCAGCACCTTCCCGTTCATCGTGCTCACCTCCAACGGCGAACGGGACTTCCCCGCCGCCCTGTTGCGCCGCTGCATCCGACTGGAGCTCGAACCGCCCGGTGAGGAGCAGCTCGGCGCGATGATCGAGGCCCACCTGGGGACCGAAGCCGTCACGGGCGACGGAGAACAGGGCCTCGTCCAGCGCTTCCTGAACCGCGAGCCCGGCGAGGTGATCGCCACCGACCAGCTCCTCAACGCCCTCTATCTGACCCAGCACGCCTCCCGCGCCGAACGGGTGACCAGGGAACGGATCGCGGACATGCTCATGCAGCCGCTCGATCAGCCGAGGTGATGACCGGATGCACCGGACGCACCGGATGCCTCTGGAGGAGCTGACCCGCAGACTCCGGGCGGGCGGGACGGACCCGTCCGCCGAGGCGGTCGCGGACGCGCTCTGGCTGTCCCAGTGGCTGCCGGAACCGGTGACTCCCGATCCGGAGTCACCGTCCCGCGCGGAGGGCAGAGACGCGGAGGCCGCCCGGCCCGTCGGCGAGGGGCGAGATCCGGCCAATCACGAGGAGACGCCCGCGCCCACGCCCGCGCCCCCACCCGAGCGCACCGCGGGCCGTGAGTCCGTCGCCCTCCACACGCGCGCCGGAGTCGGCCCGGCGGACGGAGCACGCCGCGGCGGGGGCGTCGGTACGGGGCGTGGCGCGGCCCTGTCCGTACGCGCGCCCGGCGCCAACGCCCTGCCCGGGCTCCTCGGCCTCCAGAAGGCACTGCGCCCGCTGCGGGGGTACGCGCCCGCCCCGCCGCGCCCCGACGAGGGCGTCCTCGACGAGGAGGCCACCGCCGAAAGCAGCGCCGCCGCGGGCATCCTCACGCCCGTCCTGCGCCCCGCCGCCGGCCGCCGCCCCGACATCCAGCTCCTCATGGACACCGGTCCCGCGATGGTCGTCTGGGATCGCATGGTCGAGGAGCTCCGCCAGGCCTGCCAGCAGTCCGGCGCCTTCCGCGACGTCCAGGTGCACCGCCTCTACGACACGGGCGAAGGCCCCCCGCTCGTCACCACCACCTCCGGCGCCGACGGCCGGCCCCGGCTCCGCCCCGTCGACCAGCTCCACGACCCCACCGGGCGCCGCCTCACCCTCGTCGTCAGCGACTGCGTCGGGCCCCTCTGGCAGCGCGGCGCCGCCCAGCGCTTCCTGCGCCAGTGGCCCCGCCACTCCCCGCTCGCCCTCGTCCAGCCGCTGCCGCCGCGCCTGTGGCCGCGCACCGCGCTCCCCGCCGAACCGGGCACCTTCCAGCGCTCCTCCCGCCCCGGAGGCCCCGCCGCCTTCCGCTCCGACGATGAACCCTGGGCGGTCCCCGACCCGGCCCGGCGGGCGGTTCCCGTGCTCACTCCCACCCCCGAGGCCTTCGCCTCCTGGGCCCGGCTTCACACAGGCCACGGCGGCGACACCATCCGCGGCTGGGCCGCCTGGCTCGTCCCCGGGCCGACGCGGCCGCCGGAGCCCCGGACACCCCGCGTCCCGCGCGGCGACGAGGAGCTCCTGCGCGCGTTCCGGGCGGGCGCCTCCCCGGGGGCGCTCCGGCTCGCCGTCCAGCTCGCGGCGGCCCCGCTCACCCTCCCCGTCATGCAGCTCGTCCAGCGCGCGATGCTGCCCGACACCGGGCCCATGGAGCTGGCCGAGGTCCTGCTCAGCGGCCTCCTGCGGAGACTGCCCGGCCCCACCCCGTACCCCTGCTTCAGCTATCCGCCCGGCATCCAGCAGCTCCTGCTCGGCTCGCTCGACCCCGGCGCCGCCGCTCTCGTCCTGAAACACTGCTCCGCCTACGTGGAGCGCAATTTCGGCCAGGGCATGCGGAACTTCCCGGCGCTCGCCGCCGCCCGGCTCGCCGGCCACGGCCCCGCCGACGGCGAGGGCGGACCCGGCCCCGTCCTGGCGCCCGACGAGACCGACGAACCGGCCGGGCCGGAGGGCGCCGAGGCGGAACTCTTCGCCCGCATCCCCGCGCGCGTGCTCCGCTTCTACCACCCCGACCTCGTCACCCCCGACCCCCTCACCGAAGCCCGTCGCCTCCTCGAACAGGGGCGCGCCCAGTCCGACCCCGCCCTCCTCTCCGCCGCCCGCGAGCGCGCCGAGGAGGCGCTCCCCACCGCGCCCGCCGAGGCCCGGATCGTCCTCGGCCGTGTCATGTACGCGGAGGCGGGCACGGGGGCCGTCCGGCGTGCCGGACGTCGCCGCGAGCTCCTCGACCGGGCCGACGACATCCTCGTCAACGCCGCGGAGCTGGCCCGGCCGGGGGACGAGCACTGGGCCGAGGCCCGCCTCGAACGGGCCGTCGTCCAGCACGCCCTGTGGCAGGAGACCGGGGACGCGCGGCAGCTCGACGCCGCCCTCGCCACGCTCGCCGGGGACGCGAGCCGGTGGCCCCCGACCGCCCGGCCCACCCTGCACCTGCGCCGGGGACGGCTGCTCCTCGCGCGCGGCGACGGCGCGGCGGCGGCCGAGGAGCTCACCGCGGCCCTCGCCCTCGGGGAGAGCGCCGCGGCCCTGCTCGACCTCGCCGACGCCCTGCACCTCGTCGAGGCGGGACCCGACCGCATCGGCCCCGTCCTCGACCGCGCGGAGGCCCTCCTCGGCGACGGCCGGGCGCTGAGGCTGCGTCACACCGCCGCACGCGCACGGCTGTACGAGACCGCGGGCGACGGACCGGCCGCCGACGCGGCCTACGAGCGGGCCACCCTGCTCACCCCCGCCGAGGGCGAGCAGCGCGGCCGGCTCCTGCTCACCTGGGGCGAGTCCCTGCTGCGCCGCGCCGCCGCCGGCACCGGGACCCGCCCGGTCGACCGCGCGGAGTCCGTGCTGCGCGAGGCCCTCACCTGCCTCCCCGCCGGATCCCCCGCCCGCGAGAGGGCCAGGATCCTCATCGGCAACGTGCTCGCCCTGCGCTTCGACCGCGCGGGATTCCTGCCGGACCTGTACGAGAGCCGCCATCTCCTCGACGAGGCCCTCCGCACCACCCGCGACCCGGCGACCCGGGCCGAGGTCCGGCTCCAACTGGGCTGGGTGCAACTGCAGCTGAGCGAGGCGGCGAGGGACGGGCAGCTCGTCGGCGCCCTCACCGCCTTCCGGCACGCCGCCGACGAGACCCGCGCCGCCCACGGCGACACCCCGGGCACGGTCACCCTGGCGCGGGCGCTCCACGCCCAGGGGGCGGCGCTGTACCTGATGGACCGCGTCGGCCACGCTGCGACGGTCCTGGCGGAGGCCGCCGAGCAGTGGCGACGGCTCGACGGCATGCTGGTGGCGGTGGACTGGGCGGATGTCGAGCGGACCCGGACCCTGCTCGCCGAGGTCAGGGCCGTCCCCCGCCCGCGGCCGGACCGCTTCTCTCGCGAGGAACGGCGCCGGATCGCGCCGCCCTGGTGGGCCTGGCGCGAGGAGGACGCGGAACGGCTGGATAACGGGGGCGCGCATGGGCGCAGTTGAGTCGAACCGGTTTCCGCCTCTGGGGTGTCGGGAAGAACCGCTCCGCCGCTACGACCGTGGGGGACAAGGGTCGGTGAGGAGGAGCCGAGGGTGTTGGAGCACACGAAGCGGGTCGCAGGCGTCGACCGGGGCGGCGACCGGCCATGGGGCCTGCCCGACCTCACCGGTGTGGACCTGCGCACCTTGCGCTTCATGGACGATCCCGCCCTGGTCGCCGCCGTCGACCGGGTCCTCTGGCATCCGCAGGAGTTGGGGGCTTCCTGGTTCGTCGAGGGCAGCGGGGACAAGGCCGACGGCTGACCTCCGGTGGATTCGCCGCGGCGACCGGACGTTTTCGGTCAGATGCGTACCGCCGCCCGTAGGCCCATGGAGGCGGGAGTGAACCCCGCGCCCCTGCACGAGCCCGTCTTCGTCCGGCTGGCCCGGGTCAGCCCCGCCCCGGACGGGCTCACGCTGCTGCGATCCGCCCTGCACGCCCGGCGGTTGCTGCTCCTCAAAGCACTCCTGGTGCGCGTCCACCGGCACCGGGAGTCCGTCGAACCGGCCGCGCTCGGCCGGTTCGAGCGCGCGTGGGAACTACTCGAACGGGTCGAGCGGCACCATCCCGCTGTCGTCCGGGACATCCTCGACTACCCGACGACCGGGGCCTGGCTGGCCGGCGCGCTCGCCGAGCCCCCCGGGCCGGCCTTCGACCGGCTGCTCGACCACCTCGACCACCTCGCGGTCACCGCCGCCCTGCGCGCCGGAGGCCCGCTCGACCTGACCGTGGAGACCCCGGACGGCCTGCTCCCGCTGCCCGGCGTGGGTCGGCTGACCGTGGCCGCGGACCGTGTCAGGATCAGCGCCGACGAGCGGACCGTACGGTTCCACCCGGACGGTGCCCGCCACGCCGCGCCCGCGCTCCTGAAGCTGACCGGCCGCCGCGACGGCATCCCCGCCGGCCACGGGCCCGGCTGGCGCGCCGTCCGCCCGCTGCCCGGCGGCAGCGCGCTTCTGGACGATCTCGACCCGTACCGGGTGCCGTTCGGCGGGGGCGGCGGCGCGGTGGTCGCCGCGGCCGATCCCGCCGACACCGACCACACCGCCTGGACCGCCACCTGGTGCGCCGCCCGGGACCTCCTCGCCCGTACGGACCCCGGCCGGGCCGCCGAGGTGGCGCGCGGCGTCCGCGCGGTCGTCCCGGTCGTCCCGCGCGGACCCCGGCACCTGGGCGCCACCCTGAGCGCCGCCCCCGGAGCCGTACTGACCTCGCTGCCCGCCGAAGGGCAGGGGATGGCCGAAACGCTCGTGCACGAGCTGCACCACAGCAAGCTCGCGACACTCCATGAACTCGTGCCGCTGTACGGCCCCGGGCGGGGCGCCGTGCACCGGGTCGGCTGGCGTTCGGACCCACGGCCCATTGCCGGTGTGCTGCACGGCGCCTACGCGCATCTGGCCCTGGCCGATCTGTGGTGGCGCGCCGTCACCGCCGACGGAGTGCCGGCGGCCTGGCGGTCCGCCGCCGGGCAACAGTTCGACGACATCCACGATCAGGTGGGCGAGGCGCTGCCGATCCTGCTTGAATCCGATGAACTGACCGCGAACGGACGGGAGTTCGTTCGTCAAATGGGACTGCACCACGCGAGCCTCGGCGCGACCCCCCTGGTCGCTGGGTAACACTGTGCTCACGGCACAAGACACTGCGTTGCGCGGGAGCGGGACGGGAGACACGACAGATGGCGGAACAGCGATCGGGCGGTGCGGCGGACCACGGAGTCGGGAGCGCGCCGCAACATGTCCTCGTGGTCTTCCCCGGCTATCACCGCCCGTGGGCCACCTGGATCAACCAACGGCTCGACGCGTACGGGGTGCGCGCGAGCCTTCAGCGCTGGGACCCGCCGCGCGAGGTGCCCCTGGAGGACTCGCTCGGCGACCTGCTGCTCGCCCGCGGACAGGTGCTGCTCGTCCTGGACGACTGGTTCTTCCAGCTCGGACCGCGCGCCGCCGGTGAGTGGAACGACGTGCTGCGCGGCTTCGTCGCCGCCCACGCCGAGCGGTTCGCCGCGGTCAACCTCACCAACCGGACCCTGCTCCCGGCCACCGCCGTCCTCGAACCCGTCAGCCTGTGGGGCGTCGGCGAGGAGGAGGCTGAAGCCCGGCTGCTCAGCAGGCTCGGCGTCGAACCCCGCCGCGCCACCGGCCGCCGGCTGCCCGCCGGCTCCCTCGTCCGCTTCCCCGACACCCCACCCGAGATCTGGGGCGAGATCCCGCGCCGCAACCCGCGCTTCACCGGCCGCGACGACCTGCTCAGCGAGCTCCAGGAACGGCTCATGGACGCCGAACGCGGCAACGCCGCGTGCACCCTGCTCGGCATGTCCGGCATCGGCAAGACCCAGATCGCCGCCGAGTACGCCCACCGCTTCAGCTCCGACTACGACGTGGTGTGGTGGGTCAGCTCCGACGACCGCAACGTGCAGCGCGACCGCTTCGGCGAGCTCGCCGCCGAACTCGGCCTCGCCACCGGCAACGAACCCGGCGAACGCATCCGCGCCGTCCGCGAGGCCCTGCGCCGGGGCGACCCGCATTCCCGCTGGCTCATCGTCTTCGACGGCTGGGACGACACCGACGGCGCGAACGTGATCCTGCCGCACGGCCCCGGCCACGTCCTCGTCACCTCGCGCAACCGCGGCTGGGGCGACTACACCGACATCCTCGAGGTCCCCGGCTTCGACCGCGCCGAATCCACCGCCTACCTGATGCGGCGCGCCCCGCACATCACGGCACCCGAGGCCGACGAGGTCGCCGCCGAGTTCGGGGACGTACCTCTGCCGTTGGTCCAGGCCGCGGCCTGGCTGGGCGAGTCCCACATGGAGGTCTCCGAGTACCTGCACATGGTCCGCGAAGGACGGATCTCCGCCGTCGAGCCGTCCGGCGACGGCTTCCCGCAGGCCTCCCTCACCTCCTGGTCGATACTGATCAACCGGCTCCGGCGTGCCCAGCCGCAGGCCATCGACGTGCTCAGCCTGTGCGCGTCCTTCGCCCCCGGCCGCATCCCGCTCGGTCTCATCCGCGCCTATCCGCAGGCGGATCTCCCCGAGGACCTGCGCTGGATGGTCACGGATCTCGCCGCCTGGTCCCGGGCCCTGGACACCCTGGTCAACTACTCGGTGCTCACCCGCGAGACCCGGGGCCCCGTCAACAACGCCGAGGTGGGTCCCCACCAGGAGTCCGTGCACATGCACCGGCTCGTCCACGACATCGTCGCCCGGCTCACCGAGGGCGACCACCGCGCCGCCCACCGCCAGGCCGTCCGCACCCTGCTCGCCGAGGCCGACCCCGGTAACCCCATGGACAGCCGGCAGTGGCCCCGCTACGCCGAACTCCTGCCCCACCTGGAACCCTCCGGCGCGCTCCTCAGTCACAACCCGCGCACCCAGACCGCGGTGCTCAACTGCCTGCGCTACTGCTTCCGCAGCGGCGAGTTCAGGGCCGGCATCCAGCTCGCCGAGAAGATCCGGGACAACTGGTCCACCTTCATGGACCCGCTGGACCAGCCCATGCTGGACCTGACCACCCAGCAGAGCAACATCCTGCGCTCCTTCGGCCGCTTCCGCGAGGCGTACGACCTCGACCTCGCCCAGCGGGAACGCCTCGTCGCCGCCCAGCCCCCCAACGAGCTCGGCACCCTGCTCTCCAGCAGCGCCATCTCCAGCGACCTGCGCTTCCTCGGCCAGTACCAGGAGTCGGAACGACTCCAGCGCGCCGTCCTCGCCGACGCCGAACGTCTCCTCGGCGACAGCGAGTTCTCCACCCTCGTCGCCCGGCACAACCTCGGCGTCACCCTGCGGCAGCTCGGCCGCTTCCAGGAGGCGTACGAGTCCGACGCCGAGACCCTCGCCCTGAGCGAGCGGGTGCTCGGCAAACGCCACTCCCACACCCTCAACTCCAGCAACGCCCTCGCGCACGACCTGCGGCTGCTCGGTCGGTACCGTGAAGCCCTCGCCCGCCAGGAGGCCAACGTCCTGCGCCATGTGCAGGTGCTCGGCCCCCAGCACCTCCAGACCCTCTACGCCCGCACCCAGCTCGCCCTGTGCCGGCGCCGCGAGGGCGGCTTCCAGCAGGACCTCGGAGCCACCATGGCCAGCCTGCTCGAACAGCTGGAGCAGGTGCACGGCCGCACCCACTACGTGACGCTCTCCTCCCTCAACAACTACGCCAACTACCTCCGCGAGCACGGCGACCTCGACCAGGCCCGTGAACTCAGCCAGGAGGCGGAGGCCGGCTACCGCGCCCTCCTCGGCCCCGCCCACCCGGTCGCCACCGGCGTCCTCGCCAACACCGCCCTCGTCCTCCAGGCGTCCGGCGAACGCGCGAGCGCCCTCGCCATCCTGGAGGCCGCGCTCGCCGGACTGACCTCCTCGCTCGGCTCCGACCACCCCTGGGTCCTCGGCTGCGCCCTCAACACCTGCGCCGCCCGCAACTTCAACGGCCGGGTGGCCGACGCCGCCGAGCTCAGCCGGGACACCCTGCGCCGGGCCCGGCACACCCTGGGCAACGAGCACCCGCTCACCCTCTCGTCCCAGGTGGCCCTCGCCACCGACCTGCGCGGGCTCAGGGAGAACGAGGAGGCGAGCAAGCTGGAGGAGGACGCCCTGCTCACCCTCACCCGCACCCTGGGGGCCCAGCACCCGCACGCCCTGTCGGCGCGCCAGCGCAACCGGCCCTACTGGGACTTCGAGGCCAACCTGGGCTGACAGCTCGTACGCATACGGGAAACGCCGGAGGCCCGGCACCCCACAAGGGGTGCCGGGCCTCCTTCCGTACGAGTACGGGACAGCGGATCAGGCGTCGAAGACCTCGTTGACCAGCTGCTGCTGCTCCGCCTGGTGGCGCTTGGCCGAGCCGACCGCCGGGGAGGAGGAGTGCGGACGCGAGATCCGGCGCAGGCGCTCGCCCGCCGGGATGTCCGCGCCGACCGCCAGGTCCAGGTGGTCGATCAGGTTGAGCGCGATGAACGGCCATGCACCCTGGTTCGCCGGCTCCTCCTGCGCCCAGATGTACTTCGCGGCGTTCGGGTACTTGGCGATCTCGGCCTGCAGCTCGGCACCCGGCAGCGGGTACAGGCGCTCCAGACGGATGATCGCGGTCTCCGTGTCACCGCGCTTCTGACGCTCGGCCTCCAGGTCGTAGTAGACCTTGCCGGCGCAGAAGACGACCTTGCGGACGTCGGCCGGGTTGACCGTGGTGTCGCCGATCACCGGGCGGAAGCCGCCGGTGGTGAACTCCTCCACCTTGGACGCCGCGGCCTTCAGACGCAGCATCGACTTCGGGGTGAAGACGATGAGCGGCTTGTGGTGCGGGTTGTGCACCTGCCAGCGCAGGAGGTGGAAGTAGTTCGACGGCAGCGTCGGCATGGCGACCGTCATGTTGTCCTGGGCGCACATCTGGAGGAAGCGCTCCGGGCGCGCGGACGAGTGGTCCGGGCCCTGGCCCTCGTAGCCGTGCGGCAGGAGCAGCGTGACGCCGGAGGTCTGGCCCCACTTCTGCTCGGCCGAGGAGATGAACTCGTCGACGACGGTCTGCGCGCCGTTGACGAAGTCACCGAACTGGGCCTCCCAGATGACCAGCGAGTCCGGGCGCTCCAGGGAGTAGCCGTACTCGAAGCCCATCGCCGCGTACTCGCTGAGCAGCGAGTCGTAGACGTTGTAGTGAGCCTGGTCCTCGGTCAGGTAGAGCAGCGGGGTGTAGTCCTCGCCGGTCTCCTGGTCGACCAGGACCGCGTGGCGCTGGCCGAAGGTGCCGCGGCGGGAGTCCTGGCCCGACAGGCGGACCGGGGTGCCCTCCATCAGCAGGGAGCCGATGGCGAGGGTCTCGCCGAAGCCCCAGTCGATGGTGCCGTCGTCGATGGAGGCGGCGCGGCGCTGCATCTGCGGCATCAGACGCGGGTGGACCGTGATCCGCTCCGGGATGCTGACCTGCGACTCGGCGATCCGCTTCACGACCTCCTGGGAGACCGCGGTGGTGACGGCGACCGGGAACTCGGCCTGCGCGTCCGGGACGGTCGTCGCCGCCGGGGCGGCGGTGGCCTCGCGGACCTCCGCGAACACCTTCTCCAGCTGGCCCTGGAAGTCCTGGAGCGCCTGCTCCGCCTCTTCGAGGGTGATGTCGCCGCGACCGATGAGCGACTCGGTGTACAGCTTGCGCACCGAACGCTTCTTGTCGATCAGGTTGTACATCTGCGGGTTGGTGAACTGGGGGTTGTCGCCCTCGTTGTGACCGCGGCGGCGGTAGCAGATGAGGTCGATCACGACGTCCTTGTTGAACGTCTGGCGGAACTCGAAGGCGAGCCGCGCGACGCGGACCACGGCCTCCGGGTCGTCGCCGTTCACGTGGAAGATCGGCGCCTCGATCATGCGGGCCACGTCGGTCGCGTACATCGAGGAACGCGAGGACTCCGGGGCGGCGGTGAAGCCGACCTGGTTGTTGATGACGATGTGGACCGTGCCGCCGGTGCGGTAGCCGCGCAGCTGCGACATGTTCAGGGTCTCGGCGACGACACCCTGGCCGGCGAAGGCCGCGTCACCGTGCAGGGCGACGGGCAGGACGGTGAAGTCCGTGCCGCCCTTGTTGATGACGTCCTGCTTGGCGCGGACGATGCCTTCCAGGACCGGGTCGACCGCCTCCAGGTGGGAGGGGTTGGCGGCCAGGGAGACCTTGATCTGCTCGCCGTCGAGGCCCGTGAAGGTGCCCGCGGCGCCCAGGTGGTACTTGACGTCGCCGGAGCCGTGCATCGACTTCGGGTCGAGGTTGCCCTCGAACTCGCGGAAGATCTGCGCGTACGACTTGCCGACGATGTTCGCCAGGACGTTCAGGCGGCCGCGGTGGGCCATGCCGATGACGACCTCGTCGAGGCGCGACTCGGCGGCCGAGTCGATGACCGCGTCGAGCAGCGGGATGACGGACTCGCCGCCCTCCAGGGAGAAGCGCTTCTGGCCGACGTACTTCGTCTGCAGGAAGGTCTCGAAGGCCTCCGCCGCGTTCAGCCGGCGCAGGATCCGCAGCTGCTCCTCGCGCTCCACGCGGGAGTGCTGGCGCTCGACGCGGTCCTGGATCCACTTGCGCTGCTTCGGGTCCTGGATGTGCATGAACTCGACGCCGGTGGTGCGGCAGTACGAGTCGCGGAGCACGCCGAGGATGTCGCGGAGCTTCATCATCGACTTGCCGGCGAAGCCGCCGACCGCGAACTCGCGCTCCAGGTCCCACAGGGTGAGGCCGTGCTCGGTGATGTCCAGGTCGGGGTGCTTGCGCTGCTTGTACTCCAGCGGGTCGGTGTCGGCCATGACGTGGCCGCGGACCCGGTAGGAGTGGATGAGCTCGAAGACGCGCGCGGCCTTGGTGACGTCGTCGTCGTGCGAGGCGTCGATGTCCTTGAGCCAGCGGACCGGCTCGTAGGGGATGCGCAGGGCCTTGAAGATCTCGTCGTAGAAGCCGTCCTCGCCGAGGAGGAGGTTCGCCACGATGCGCAGGAACTCGCCGGAGGCGGCGCCCTGGATGACGCGGTGGTCGTACGTCGAGGTCAGGGTCATGACCTTGGAGATGCCCAGCTTGTTCAGGGTGTCCTGGGAGGTGCCCTGGAACTCGGCCGGGTAGTCCATGGAGCCGACGCCCATGATGACGGACTGTCCGGGCATCAGGCGCGGCACGGAGTGGACGGTGCCGAGGCCGCCGGGGTTGGTCAGGGAGACCGTGACGCCGGAGAAGTCGTCCATCGTCAGCTTGCCCACGCGGGCGCGCTTGACGATGTCCTCGTAGGCCTGCCAGAACTCGAAGAAGTTGAGCGTCTCGGCCTTCTTGATGCCCGCGACGACGAGCTGGCGGTCGCCGTTGGGCTTGACCAGGTCGATCGCGAGGCCGAAGTTCACGTGCTCCGGCTTGACCAGGGTCGGCTTGCCGTCCTTCTCCGCGAAGGAGTAGTTCATCGACGGCATGGCCTTGATCGCCTGCACCATCGCGTAGCCGATGAGGTGCGTGAAGGAGATCTTCCCGCCCCGGGCGCGCTTCAGGTGGTTGTTGATCACGATCCGGTTGTCGAAGAGCAGCTTCACCGGGACGGCGCGGACGGACGTGGCCGTCGGCACCTCCAGGGAGGCGTTCATGTTCTTCGCGACCGCGGCGGCGGGGCCGCGCAGCGTGATCAGCTCGGGGCCGGCGGGTGCCTCGGCGGCCGGGGCGGCCTTGACCGGCGCCGGAGCGGCGGCGGCCGGCTTCGCGGCGACCGGCGCGGGGGCCGCGGCGGGCTTCACGGGAGCCGGGGCCGGGGCGGCCGCGGGGGCCGGGACGACCGCGGGAGCCGAAGGCGCGGCCTGTGCGGGGCCCGCCTGCGGCGCGGCGGGCGCGGCGCTCTGCGTGGTGGTGGCGGCCGGGGCGGCCGGGGTCTCCGACGCTCCGGGCTTGTAGTCGGCGAAGAAGTCCCACCAGGCACGATCGACCGAATTCGGGTCCTGGAGGTACTGCTGGTAGATCTCGTCGACGAGCCACTCATTGGCACCGAAGGCGGCTGCGGGGCTTACGCCCTGCCCGTCTTGGTCTGCCGGGGAGCTCGGGGTACTGGGGGACTGAGACGACACGGCGGCAACCGCCCTCTTCCGCTTCGCAAGGTGATGGACAGCGGAAATAAAGGCTACGCCTGTCCGGCCGAGAGGTGCAGGCCAGGCAGTCCAACGTTGCGCAAGTCACACTTGACAGCGTGTTTCGATGCCATGAATGGCGGGAAACAAGCGTGGTTCCGCATGTGTGAGGGTACGGGGAAGCGCGAGCACGGCCCTGTTCGGCCGCACCCCTGATCACGCCCCGCTCACGGAGGCACACGTCCCGCTCACGAAGACGCAGGTCTCGCTCACGGAGACGCATGTCCTGCCCACGTACACGCAGAACGTGCGCTTCCGGTTCGAACCCTACGTCAATCTCTGGGGGGAAGGCTGCCCGGAAGAGTGACTCTGATGCGGCATCCACGTGACGATTCGGCCACTCCGATCCCGCCGCCGTGCAGATCCACCGCCCAGCGGGCGATCGCGAGCCCGAGCCCCGTGCCGCCGTCGCTGCCCGGCCCCTGCCGGTCCGGGACCGAGCCCCGGTTGAACCGCTCGAAGACCTTGTGCCGCTCCGACTCCGGAATGCCGGGACCCTCGTCCTCGACCTCCAGCTCCAGCGAGTCCGGATACGGGCCCCGCCGGGCCCGGACCGTGACCCGGCCGTGCGGCGGGGAGTGCTTCACCGCGTTGTCGATCAGGTTCGCCATCACCTGGTGCAGCCGCTCCGCGTCCGCGTGCCCGACCAGCTCGGGCGGCGACACGTCCAGATGCAGATGCACGTCCGTACGGCGGTGAAGGCCCGAGGTCGACGAGAGGCCGCGCTGGGACGCGGCCAGGTTCGCCTCCCGCAGCACCCCCGAGAGATACGGCCAGACCTCGAAGCGGCTCGCCCGGAGCGCCACGACACCGTTGTCGAGACGTGACAGGTCGAGCAGGGTCTCCACGAGCCGCCCGAGCCGCTCCGTCTGCTTCAGGGCCGACCGCATGGTCTCCGGATCGGCCTCGGACACCCCGTCCACCACGTTCTCCAGGACGGCCCGGAGCGCGGCGATCGGCGTGCGCAGCTCGTGCGAGACGTTCGCCACCAGCTCCTTGCGGTGCCGGTCGACGGCCTCCAGGTCGTCCGCCATGCGGTTGATCGTCGAGGCGAGGTCGCCCAGCTCGTCCCGCCGGTCCGCGCCCCGCACCCGGCGGCTGAAGTCCCCGCGCGAGATCGACCCGGCCACCGTGTTCATCTCGTCGAGCGGGGCCGTCAGGGACTGCGCCACGAACTGGGTGATCAGCAGGGTCGCGATCATCGCGAAGATCGTGATGTACCGGAACTCGGTGGAGGTCCGGATCGCCACCAGGGCCAGGCAGGAGGTCAGCAGGACCGCCCCGACGACCAGGGCGCCCAGCTTCGTCTTGATCGAGATCACGATGCGGCGGGACCGGCGCGGCCCCTGCACGTGCGGCCTCCCGGGCCCCGGCCGGCTCACGGCGCCGGGGTCTCCAGCGCGTAACCGACACCATGGACCGTACGGATGCGCTCGGCCCCGATCTTCCGGCGCAGCGCCTTGATGTGGCTGTCCACGGTCCGGGTGCCGGAGGCGTCCGCCCAGTCCCACACCTCGGCGAGCAGCTGCTCGCGGGAGAGGACCGCGCGGGGGGTGCTCGCCAGGCAGACGAGCAGGTCGAATTCGGTCGGGGTCAGGTGCACGTCCTCCGCGCGGACCCGGACCCGGCGCTGCGCGTGGTCGATCTCCAGCTCGCCGAGGCGCAGGATCCCGCTGCGCGGGGTGACCGCCGCGAGCGCGGCCCGCTCCACCCGGCGCAGCAGCACGTGCACCCGGGCGGCCAGCTCGCGCATCGAGAACGGCTTCGTCATGTAGTCGTCCGCGCCGACGCCGAGGCCGACCAGCATGTCGGTCTCGTCGTCGCGGGCGGTCAGCATGAGGACGGGGACGGGGCGCTGGGCCTGGACCCTGCGGCACACCTCCAGGCCGTCGAAACCGGGCAGCATCACGTCCAGGACCATCAGGTCCGGCTGCCATGCCTCGGCCGCGTCGACGGCCGCGGGGCCGTCGGTCGCGGTCTGCACGAGGAAGCCCTCGGCGCGCAGCCGCGCGGAGATCGCCTCCACGATCGTGGCGTCGTCCTCGACCACAAGGACGCGCCGCTGGGCCCCCGGAGTGGCCGCCGCACCGTGGTGAGTGGTGTGTGTCTGCTCCATTGCTCCGCCTCGCGTCGCCGATGTCGGTGCAGCAGCCTAGAGGTACCGGCGGCGTCCCGGCTATCCAGGAGCTATCCGGGACGGACGGCGAGGTGGACCACGTCGGGGACGCCCCGGGCAACCGGGATCTCTTCCGTCCGTACCCCGCTGAATCCGGCATTCCGCAACGACTCTTCGAAATCGGCGGACGGCTGGGCGGACCACACGGCGAGGATCCCGCCGGGGTCGAGACGGGCCGCGCAGGCCGCCAAACCCTCGGCCGAGTACAGGGATTCGTTGTCCTCGGTGACCGTCCAGTCGGGCCCGTTGTCGATGTCCAGACACAGGGCGTCGTAGGTGTCGGTCGTGGTGCGCAGGTACTCCACCAGGTCCGTGTGCAGGATCACGGTCCTCGGATCGGCGAGCGCAGCCCCGGAGATCGCCGCGAGGGGTCCCTGCCGGTGCCAGTCGATGATCGCCTCCTCACGCTCGGCGACGACGATCCGTCGCCAGCGGGGCTCGGCGGCGGCGTGCGCGAGCGAGAAACCGACCCCGAGCCCGCCGACGAGGACGGACGCACCGGACCGCGACTCCTCGGGCAGGGCACCCAGCGCCGCGTCGATCAGCAGCCGCTCGGAGCGCCCGTCGGAGGTGTCCATGAGGAAGGTGCCGTTGGCGATGATCTCGTAGTGCTCGGCCCTGCGGCGGAGCACCACTTCTCCGTACGGCCCATCGCGGCGGTCGAGGGTGACGGGGCTGGTCATGATCACTCCGTGGTCTCGTGAA
The DNA here is from genome assembly GCF_042889835.1 of Streptomyces sp. NPDC002463. Classification (NCBI taxonomy): domain Bacteria; kingdom Bacillati; phylum Actinomycetota; class Actinomycetes; order Kitasatosporales; family Streptomycetaceae; genus Streptomyces; species Streptomyces sp. NPDC002463. Next base: position 121,968 of record NZ_JBIARL010000001.1, on the reverse strand, counting down.
CGTACGGTCTCTCCCGGCCATCCTTGCGGGGCGGCGACGACCGGGACAAACACTTAACGAGCCGTACGCGCGCGGGGACGCCGTCTCTCGTACGCCCCTCACGGGCTCGTCGGCGGGCCGCCCTCCGGGAGGGCCGCGAAGACGCGGTCGAGGGCCGGTGGGCGGGTGTGGTCGTCCGCGACGACCAGGCGGTGGCGGTACGTCACGTAGTACTGGAAGCCGTCCGGGATCGGCTTGCCCGTCGGGCGGTCCGGGACCAGGGCGAAGGCGGGGTCCTCCAGGGCCGCGCGCAGTTCGGCGGCCTCGGCGGGGGTCTGCCGGCCCGTCCGGGGCGGTCTGGTGCCGGAGCGGCTGGTCCAGCTGCCGTCGTAGTGGACGACGAGCCGGTTGCGGACGCCGGCGAGGCCGCCGTTGACGACCACCTCGACGAGGACCTCGCCCGGCTGGGGTTCCGCGGTGGGTGTGCCGGGGTCCGTCGTGGGGCTCGGAACGGCCGGCGTGCTCGCGCTCGACGGCGCTCCGCCGGGCACGGGCGGCACCCCGGGGCCGCAGCCGCTCAGGCCGCCGGCCAGGGCTCCCGCCAGCAGCAGGGCCCCGCACCACTTCCCCGTACCCCTCACGCCTCGCACCATGGGACGAGCATGCCCGCTCCGGGGTCCCGCTCGCAGCCGGACGGCCGGGTTTCAGCCCCGGGTGTCTGTTCGGACCATTCCGGTGATCGGTCCCCGGTAGCGCCAGTCCAGGGAGTCGTAGAGCGCGAGGCCGTCCGTGGTCGCAGCGAGCACGCCGGTCTCGGCGCCGGCCTGGGCGGCGGCGGCCTCCAGGGTGCGCATGACGTTCGCTCCCAGGCCCCGGCGCCGGTGCGCGGGGTCGGTCTCGATCTGGTCGGCCACGGCGGTGGAGCCGGTCGGGGCGATCTGGCCGCGGGCGGCGAGGGTGCCGTCCGGGGCGAGGACGCGGACGCGGATGACGCCGTTCGCGACCTCGGTCGTGCGGGCGTACCCCTCGGGGGGCGCGGGGCGGACGCCGGGGTCCAGGGGCTTGACCATCATGAAGCCGGGGTCGTCGGGGACCGTCCATCCGTCGGTGATCCACGCCGCCGCCTCCTCGGGACCCGCCATCACCTTGAGCCAGCTGTACGGCGTGGTCAGCCGGGCGCAGAGCGCGCCGACGGAGGCCGCGTCGGGGGCGGGCAGGACGTGCCGCACGACATGCCGGGGCAGGCCGACGTCGATCCGGTAGCCCCAGGGCTCGGCGACGGCGGCCGGGGCGCCCCGGGAGACGGTCCAGCCCGCCACCCACGCTGAAGTAATGGATGAGATGTTCATGAGGGCATTACATGTGGGCTCTGTGGGTGCGTGTGGGGGTGATCGCTCAGAGCGAACGTATGGACGGGAACATCTCTGGGCTCACAAGCATTGAGTGCACATAGCTCAACTTGACTGCCGAAGGGGAGATCATGGCTTCTGAGTCCATGGCGTCCGTGCCGCTCACTCTGCCTGTGCTGCCGCTCGACGACGAGGTCGTGCTGCCCGGAATGGTCGTGCCGCTGGACCTGTCCGACAACGACGTACGGGCCGCCGTCGAGGCCGCCCAGGCCGCCGCCCGCGCCGTCGCGGGCAAGCCCCGCGTCCTCCTGGTGCCGCGGGTCGACGGGACCTACGCCGGCACCGGCGTCCTGGGCATCGTCGAGCAGGTCGGGCGCCTGTCCGACGGCGATCCCGGCGCGCTGATCCGCGGCCTCGGCCGCGTCCGCATCGGCGCCGGCACGACCGGCCCCGGCGCCGCCCTGTGGGTCGAGGGCGCCACGGTCGAGGAGACCCTGCCCGACCCGCTGCCCGGCCACGTGACCGAACTGGTCAAGGAGTACAAGGCGCTGGCCACCAGCTGGCTCAAGAAGCGCGGCGCCTGGCAGGTCGTCGACCGCGTCCAGCAGATCGACGGCGTCGGCGCCCTCGCCGACAACTCCGGCTACTCGCCCTTCCTCAGCGTCGAGCAGAAGGTCGAACTCCTGGAGACCGCCGACCCGGTCGCCCGCCTCAAGCTCGCCACCGCCCTGCTCCGCGAGCACCTCGCCGAGCAGGACGTCGCCGAGACCATCGCCAAGGACGTCCAGGAGGGCGTCGACAAGCAGCAGCGCGAGTTCCTGCTCCGCCGCCAGCTCGAAGCCGTCCGCAAGGAGCTCCGCGACCTCAACGGCGAGGCCGAGGGCGACGAGTCCGACGACTACCGCGCCCGCGTGGAGGCCGCCGACCTGCCCGAGAAGGTGCGGGAGGCCGCCCTCAAGGAGGTCGAGAAGCTGGAGCGGTCCAGCGACCAGTCCCCCGAGGGCTCCTGGATCCGCACCTGGCTGGACACCGTCCTCGAACTGCCGTGGAACGAGCGGACCGAGGACCGGTACGACATCCGGGGCGCCCGCGCGGTCCTGGACGCCGAGCACGCCGGCCTCGACGACGTGAAGGAACGGATCACCGAGTACCTCGCGGTGCGCAAGCGGCGCTCCGACCGCGGTCTCGGCGTGGTCGGCGGCCGCCGCGGCGGTGCCGTGCTCGCTCTCGTCGGTCCTCCCGGCGTCGGAAAGACCAGCCTGGGCGAGAGCGTCGCCCACGCCATGGGCCGCCAGTTCGTCCGGGTCGCCCTCGGCGGCGTACGCGACGAGGCGGAGATCCGCGGTCACCGGCGGACGTACGTCGGCGCCCTGCCCGGCCGGATCGTCCGCGCCATCAAGGAGGCCGGGTCCATGAACCCGGTGGTCCTGCTCGACGAGATCGACAAGGTCGGCTCCGACTTCCGCGGCGACCCCGCGGCGGCCCTCCTCGAAGTCCTCGACCCCGCGCAGAACCACACCTTCCGCGACCACTACCTGGAGGTCGAACTCGACCTCTCCGACGTCGTCTTCCTGGCCACGGCCAACGTCCTCGAAGCCATCCCCGAGGCGCTCCTCGACCGCATGGAGCTGGTGCGCCTCGACGGCTACACGGAGGACGAGAAGGTCGTCATCGCCCGTGACCACCTGCTCCCGCGCCAGCTGGAGCGGGCCGGTCTGGAGCCGGGCGAGGTCGTCCTGGAGGAGTCCGCGCTGCGGAAGCTGGCCGGGGAGTACACCCGCGAGGCCGGTGTCCGCACCCTGGAGCGGTCGATCGCCCGGCTGCTGCGGAAGGTCGCGGCCCAGCACGAACTCGGCGACCGCGAACTGCCGTTCACGGTCGGAGCGGACGGCCTGCGGGAGCTCATCGGGCGGCCGCACCACGTGCCGGAGTCGGCCCAGGACCCGGCGGAGCGGCGGACGGCCGTGCCGGGTGTCGCCACCGGGCTCGCCGTGACCGGCGCGGGCGGTGACGTCCTCTTCGTGGAGGCGTCCCTCGCCGACCCGGAGACGGGCGCCGCCGGTCTGACCCTCACGGGTCAGCTGGGCGACGTGATGAAGGAGTCGGCGCAGATCGCGCTCTCCTTCCTCCGCTCGCACGGCGCGGAGCTGGAGCTGCCCGTCACCGGCCTCAAGGACCGGGGCGTGCACATCCACTTCCCGGCGGGCGCGGTGCCCAAGGACGGGCCGAGCGCGGGCGTCACCATGACGACCGCCCTCGCCTCGCTGCTGAGCGGCCGGCTCGTCCGTACGGACGTGGCCATGACCGGCGAGGTCTCCCTCACCGGCCGCGTGCTGCCGATCGGCGGCGTGAAGCAGAAGCTCCTCGCCGCGCACCGGGCGGGCATCACGACGGTCGTGATCCCCAAGCGGAACGAGGCCGACCTGGACGACGTCCCGGCCGAGATCCTGGAGAAGCTGGAGGTCCACCCGGTGACGGACGTCCGCCAGGTCCTGGAGATCGCGCTCGCCCCGGCGGTCGTGCCGGTGGACGTGGCCGCGTAACTCCCCACGCGCCGGAGCGGGGTGCCCTGTCGGCACCCCGCTCCGGCGCGTACGGATCCCGTTACCCGGATGTCAGTCGGGGCTGGCATGCTCGTACGCATGAACGACGACGCCTTCTGGGCTCTCATCGACGAGTTGGGCCGCCGGCCGGGTGACCGGGAGGAGCGGCTCGAATGGCTGCGGGCGGAGTTGCTGCGGCGTCCGGAGGCCGAGAGCGTGGCGTTCCAGGTGCGCCTGGAGCGGACGACCGAGCTCGCGGACACGCGCGCGCTGTGGAAGGCGGCGAACCGGATAGAGGGCGGCGCCTGCACGGACGACGGCTTCCACTACTTCACCCTCTGGCTGGTGGGCCAGGGGCGGAAGGCGTACGAGTCGGTCCTCGCCGACCCGGACGCGCTGGCGGACCTGCCCGGGGTGCGCGCGCTCGTGGGCCGGCACCACGACGAGTGGCACGACGACGAGTGGCCCGAGTGGGAGGAGCTCGACTACGTCGCCCAGGACGCGTGGGACGAGCTGACGGGCCAGGAGGACGACCACGGCGAGGAGTTCCTCGACGCGGTGGAGGCGGCGGAGGACGCCGCGGAGGCGGCGGGGGAATGGGAAGAGGGCGAGTCGCCCCGGGGCTCTCGGCCGGAGGGGTTGGCGATACCCCGACTCACCGCCCTCTTCCCACCCGCCACCTCCGGCTCCTAGGAGCCGGAGGGGTACGGGCCTCAGAGGCCCGGGCCTCGGGGTCGGAGCCTGACGGGGCCCGGCTCCCGGGATCTCGGGGCCTCGGGGCCCGGGCCTCGGTGTCCGGGCCTCGGTGTCCGGAGCCGAGGGGGCCCGGACCTCGGGCTCCGGGGCTCAGGGGCCCGAGGTCCGAGGTGTCGGGGGCCTCAGGGGTTCGGGTCCCTGAGCGTTCAGGACGCCGACGAGTTGCGGCGGCGGCCCAGGAGCAGGCTGCCCGCTGCGAAGACGGCGAGGGCGCCCGCGCCCGTGAGGGCCAGCGGGAGCGGCGAGGCGGGGGCCTCGGTGGTCTCGGCGGAGAGGGCCGGGGGCTGCTCGTCGCCGCCGTGGCCCGCGTGGCTCACGGTGGACAGCTCGGCGCCCGCCGCGATCTTCGCCTCGGTCGGGGCCTGGGCCCCGGCCGTCGTCGCGGAAGCCGTCGCCGTACCGCCGAACGTGACGTCCGAGCAGCTGTAGAAGGCCTCGGGGCTGTCGTTGCGCTGCCAGATCTTGTAGACGATGTGGCGGCCGGTGCGCGCCGGGAAGGTGCCCGTGAAGTTGTAGTAGCCGTCGGTCGCGGTGCGGCCGGTGTTGTAGACGGCGACGGGCGTCGGGTCCAGGTCCGACCACTTCAGGGGATGCGTCGGGTCGAAGCCCGCCTTGGTGATGTAGACGGTCATCGTGCCCGAGTGCGGCGCCGTCACGCGGAACTTGAAGTCGAAGGAGCCGGCTGCGACGGCCGTCGCCGGCCAGTCGGTGCGCGCCCAGTCCAGCGCCCGGTACTTCTCGCGGTTGGCCGAGCAGAGCTTGCCGTCCGGGATGAGTGCCTGGTGCTGCCCGGCGGCGTTGGCGATGTTGACCTCGTTCCAGTCGTAGAGCGGCTGGGTGCCGGAGTCGGCGACGAGGTCCTTGCAGACCTGCGACTTGGGCGTCTCGGGGCCCTCGGCGTAGCAGGCCGCGATCCGGCTCACGGGGTTGAAGACGGCTCCGTGGGCGCTCGCGGTGGCGGGCGTGAGGCTGACCAGGGCCGCGGCGGCGGACAGGGCTGCGACGCCGGTGGCGGTGCGGCGGGAGGACGGCATGCGGGGGCTCTCTCTCGTGCGTGGGGGAGTACGGGTTGAGCAACGCGCGCCGGGCGCACGGAAGTTGATCCGGGCGACCGGCGGAGGAAGCCTCGCATTGGTCCATACCAATGGGCAAGGGGGTGGACGGAAAAAGGCGGCCCCCGGAATGCCGCCGCACACCGGGGGCCGCCGTCGGGGCGGCGGGGGTCAGCCGTTCGCGAGTGCCTGCACGCGCGAGTAGTCCCCGTTGAAGTGGTTGTGGTCGCCGACCGTCGGGCCGGAGGAGGTGTACTGCCAGATCGTGTAGTACGGCCAGCCGGCCGGGAGTTCGCCGACGTCGGTGGCGTACCGCGCGATCCACAGCGGGTTGGTGGAGGAGAAGGCCGCGGAGTTGCCGGTGCACTGCTTCCACCAGCTGGTGGCCGTGTAGATCACCGGGTCGCGGCCCGTCCGGTACCGGTAGCGGTTCACGAAGTCCTGGATCCAGGCGACCATCCCGGACGCCGTCTTGCCGTAGCAGGTCGCGCCGTACGGGTTCCACTCGATGTCGAGGACGCCCGGCAGGGTCCTGCCGTCCTTCGACCAGCCGCCGCCGTTGTTGACGAAGTAGTCGGCCTGGGCGGCTCCGGTCGTCGTGTCCGGGGTGGCGAAGTGGTACGTGCCGCGGATCATGCCGACGTTGTAGGAGCCGTTGTACTGCTGGGTGAAGTAGGTGTTCTTGTAGTACGTGCCCTCCGTCGCCTTGACGTAGGCCCACTTGACCCCGCTGTTCCACAGCGTGGACCAGTCCACGTTGCCGTTGTGGCTGGAGACGTCCACGCCTTCCGTCTGGGTGGCGAGGAGCGAGGCGCCGCCGGCCGGCTCGGCACCCTGTCCGTCGTGCGCGATCACGCCCATGCCCATGTAGGCGGAGCCGCGCGCGGGGGTCGCCTTCCGGGCGCCCGGGTCCTGGGCGGCGGTGGCGGTGCCGGAGAGGCCGAGGGGGAGGAGGAGGGCCAGGGCCGCGAGGGCGGCGCCGGCGAGGGTCGTTCCGGATCTGTGCACACGCATTGCGTGCCTCCGAAAGGCTCGGTGGGGGAGCGATGGCGGCGGACCGCACGACAAAGCCTGGAATGGACATGTCATACGCCCTGCCGGAGAAGACGCTACGCACGTAGACCCGCCCTGCGGAAGGGGGCCTGGTTGCCGCCGTTGGTCTACGCCTGCGAAATACTGAAGGAGCTGCGGCGATGGACGTCGCCGCAAGAAACTTTCAGGGTCCGGAAAGCGTGCGGGAGGTGCTGACGTGCACGGAAGCGGTACGGGAAGTGAAGGCCGGGCCACCGCCGGAAGTGGTGTGGACCAGGAATTCCTGGCCCTCGAACGGGAGCTGGCGGTCTTTCTGCGCCGCGCCCGCGCCCAGTCCGGCGAGATGGCCCGCGAGGTCCACCCCGAACTGGAACCCGCGGCCTACGGCCTCTTCGTACGCCTCGACGACGCCGGACCCCAGCGGGCCACCGAACTCGCCGGGTACTTCGGTGTCGGCAAGGCGACGATGAGCCGCCAGCTCCGGGCCCTGGAGGACCTCGGGCTCGTCGCCCGGGACCCCGACCCCGCCGACGGCCGCGCCTCGCTCGTCCGTCTCACCGAGGAGGGCCGCAGCCGCTTCCGCAGCGTCCGCGACGCCCGGCGCGAACGCTACGTCCGCAAACTCGCCGACTGGGACCGCGCCGAGGTCGCCGAACTGGCCCGCCTCCTGAACCACTTCAACCTCCGCTCGGAGGGGTGACGGGTCGAGGCTCACCGCCCCGGCAGCTCCGCGTACGCCGCCGTCGCGTCGTCGTGCAGCTTCCAGCGCCGCGCGCCGCCGGCCCGTGCGTCCGCCGCCTCCAGGGCCCGCACCCGGCGGAGCAGGCCGGCCGGGCCCTCCTTCCGCAGGACGCCGAAGCAGTCCGTCCAGTCGCCCTCGCCGAACAGCTCCACCCAGCGGCTCGCCCCGTCGGAGAGCGCCGCCAGGGCCCGCACCTCCGCGCGGGGCGCCGTCCCGGTCACCGCCCGCGCGGCCACCTCCGGGTCCGCCGCCGCGGTGAAGAAGCCGCCCTCCCGGTTCCGCAGCCGGTCCGTCGCCTCCAGGGAGCGCAGCACCTCGGCCGGCACCCGGTCGAGCCGGTCGTCGAGCACGGCCCGCACCGTCCCGTCCGGGGACTCCAGGAGGAGTACGGAGTCGGAGAGGACGAGGTGCTCGACCGAGGTCTCGTCCCAGCGGGCGAGGACCACGGTCGCCTGAGGTGTTCGCACGTGAGAAAGGTCACAGGTGTCGCGATGGGCGTCCGCGGTGCGCCGGATTGCCAGCGACAGGATCTCGGACAGGGGCATGTCCCGGCGGGAACCGGACAGTTCGGTCAAAGCCCCGCCCAGTCGCGCGGTGAACCAGGGGACCGTGTGCACGCAACCGTCATCACCGGCGGGAGGTGTGACGCCGTCGAGCAGGACGAGGGTCCCCCCGCTGCCCGAGGCGGGCAGAACAGCGGCCACCCAGTCCTCGTTGGGGCGTTCGGGGCTGCCGGGAAGAGAGGCGACTTCGCTGCGCATGCCTTCCAGTGTGCCCGCCGCCGCGCATTCCCCCCTGAACTCCTTCACCGGACCTGCAAACGGCCGGAAAAGGCCTGTACCAAGCCCGCAGAAGCGGTGCGAGAGGCGGAAGGGTTACCTCCGGGAAACTGCGGGCGCGCATCCTGCCAAAGCCTGCCCGGAAGATCCAACCGGCGCCCCGTGCGAGCCCCCGGAACCCACCTCCGCGAGTTGTCCGCCAACTACGGAGTGTTGTTCACTCGTTCGGGTGGCGGAGCGGCCGATGCCCGTCCCCCTGCCGGAAGCGCTGGAATGGTCGGAAGCCGTACCAGGGGTGGGGGTGCTCCTTAGTGACCGGCCGTCACCTCTGCTTCATCGGCGGACGAATCAAGAATGCGAGCACCGGTGCAGAAGAAGCGGCCTCGGAGCAACAACGGCACGCAGAGCCAGACCCCCGGTGAGCCGCAGGCCCCCGCCGGCCGGCCCAAGCGCGTCCGCAACCGGCTGGTCGCCGGCGTCGCCCTGGTGAGCGTCACCGTCCTCGCCGCCGGAGCCCCCGCGGTCCTCGCCGCCTCCGCCGAGCTCACCGAGTCCCAGCGCCTGGTCACCCTCGCCGAACTCGACCGGCAGGCCGTCACCCTCGCGCACTCCCTCGCCGACGAGCGCGACGAGGTCGTGGCGTACATCGCCGCCGGCCGCGAGAACCAGAGCGGCGACGCCAAGCACAAGCGGCAGATCACCGACGCGCGCTCCACCCGCGTCGACCGCCAGATCGACGAGATCCGGCCCGCCGCCCCCGCCGAACTCCGCCGCGAACTCGCCGGAGTCCCCTCCGTCCGCCGCACCGCCCTCACCGGCAAGGGCACGGCCCTGGAGGCCCACAAGGCGTACTCGGACGTCATCGCCAAGCTCCAGGCCCTCGCCGACGAACTCGCCGACAAGACCCCGGCCCGCGCCTCCGACACCGCGCTGACCGGGGCCACCCGCGCCCCCGCCGCCCTCGGCCGCGCCGTCGAACAGGCCTCCGCCACCCGCGGCCTGCTCCTCGGCGCGCTCTCCGTGCCGCAGCCCGAGCCCACCGGGGACGTCCACTACGACCCCCAGACCGGCACCTACGTCGCCGACGAGCCCGAGGGCGCGGCGGAGGCCGACCGGGCCCGCGACGGCCTCACCGCGGCCGCCCAGCAGGCCCGCGTCCGCGAGCTCGCCGCCCTCGGCGACTTCGACCAGGCCACCGGGGCCACCGCCCGCGACTCCCTCGCGGCCACCGTCACCGGCCCCGACGTCAAGACCGCCGAGCTCGCCCTCGCCAGCCTCACCGACCAGCCCAGGCTGACCGAGGCCGAGCGCGGCACGGACCCGGTCGCCCTGGACGCCGCGCTCTCCGCCCGTATCGAGCAGATGCGCGGCGTCGAGTCCGCCCTCGCCACCGAGCGGGTCGAACGCCTCGCCGCCCTCCGCGACGACGACGTCACCGCCCTCGAACTGCGCCTCGCCTACCTCGGCGGCTGCCTCCTCGTCGCGATCGGCATCTCCACCTACGTCGCCCGCACCCTCACCCGGCCGCTCGCCGTGCTCCGCCTCGGTGCCGCCCGACTGGCCGCCGCCCCCGAGCCGCACACCGAGGAAGCGGTCCGCTTCACCGGCCGCAACGACGAGTTCGCCCAGGTCGTCCGCTCCCTCAACGCCCTCCACGGCAAGCTCGCCGGCCTCGCCGCGCAGACCGAGCGGCTCACCGACGAGCGCGAGGACCTGGCCGCCGCCAAGGACGCCGTCGGCGCCGAACTCGCCGCCCAGCGCGCCGACCTCCAGGGCCGGGTCGCCCTCCTCACCGCCGACCTCGAACGGCTCAGGAACAGCGTCCACCACACCTTCGTCAACCTCTCGCTGCGCAGCCTCGGGCTCGTCGAGCGGCAGCTCGGCGTCATCGAGAAGCTGGAGGAGCGCGAGCAGGACCCGGACCGCCTCGCGACCCTCTTCAAGCTCGACCACATGGCGACCGTCATGCGCCGCCACAGCGAGAACCTCCTCGTCCTCGCCGGACACGAGCACGTCCACGGCCACGCCGGGCCCGTTCCGCTCGTCGACGTGCTGCGCGCCGCCGTCAGCGAGATCGAGCGGTACGAGCGGGTCACCATCCAGTCGCTGCCGCCGCACGCCCAGATCGCCGGCTTCGCCGCGGACGACCTGAGCCACCTGGTCGCGGAGCTCCTGGAGAACGCCACCTCCTTCTCGCCGCCCGACGCCGAGGTCCAGCTCTCCGGCTGGCTCCTGGAGAGCGGCGAGGTGATGCTCTCCGTGCAGGACGCGGGCATCGGCATGACCGCCTCCCGGTCCGCCGAGCTCAACACGCGCCTCGCCGAGGCCGACCCGGAGGCCTTCGAGGGCGAGGGGCTCGGCATGCGGGTCATCGCCCTGCTCGCCGCCCGCCACGGCGTCCGCGTCGAGCTGCGCGAGCAGCAGCAGGGCGGCACGGCCGCCGTCGTGGTCCTGCCCCTGCCCCTGCTGCCGACGACACCGCCGACGGCCGTGTCGGAGCCGGTACGGGTCGTGGGCGCCGCGCCCGTCATCCAGCTGCCCGGCTCGGTCGCGGAGGCCAACTCCAACACCCTGCCGTCCCGGAACCGCGACCCGCTCGTGGAGGCGGCGGAGGCGGCGTTCCTGGCGGCGGAGGCGGCGGAGACTCAGGAGACCGGGTACGCCCCGGAGCCCGAAGAGGCGTACGCCCCCGAGCCGGAGGCCCCGCACGCACCGGAGCCCGCGCCGGAGGAGCCGTACGAGCCGGCCCCCCTCGGGGAGTCCGTCTCCGAGACCACGCTCCAGGTCCGGCTGCCCGACCCGCCGCCCGAGCCGGACACGCACGAGCGCGCCGCCGACGACGAGGAGACGGCCCGGCCCGAGGCGCCCGCCGCCGACGCGACCACCGCAGACGTGCCCGGTCCGCGCCCCGCGCAGTGGGAGCGGGTCACCGACAAGGGCCTGCCCAAGCGCACTCCGCAGGTGGTCCGCCAGCCGGCCGCCGCCACCACGCCCCGCCGGGGCGGCGTGGACGCGGAGGCGCTGCGGCGCCGGCTCGGCGGCTTCCACCAGGGCGCCAAGGCGGGGCGCCGGGACGTGGAGGCGGAGCTGGACACGGCTCGCGCAGAGGCCACACAGACTGCACGTACAGGGGAGAAGACGGGGGACACAGTCGAGGAGGCACGCAGTTGACCGCGACGGGAACGTTCGGACTGAGCACGGAAGCCCGCAACCTGCAATGGCTGCTGGGGAATCTGGTGGAGGAGGTCCCGGGTGTCCGCTCGGTGGCCGTCGTCTCCTCCGACGGCCTCATGCTGCTCTCGTCGGATCCGGCCACCCAGCAGGCCGCGACGGCCGCCGACGGCCCCGGCCGTCCCGGCGGGCCGCGCGGCTCCAGCGCCGATCTGGCCACCATCGTCTCCGGCATCGGCAGCCTCACCATCGGGGCGGCCCGGCTGATGGACGGCGGCGGGGTCAAGCAGACGATGGTCGCGATGGACGAGGGCAGCGTCTTCGTCATGTCGATCAGCGACGGCTCGCTGCTCGGCGTGCACGCCACGCCCGACTGCGACATGAGCGTCGTGGCGTACCACATGGCGCTCTTCGTGGGCCGCGCCGGTCACGTACTCACCCCCGAAGTCCGCAGTGAGCTGCGCAAATCGATGGAGAGCACCCAGTGACGGCCATGTCCTCAGCCCACGGGTTCAAGCTGCCGGTACGAGGGGAGAACCGCCGCCCCGCGCGCGTGCGCCCGTACTCGCTGACCGGCGGCCGCACCCGATTCGGGCACATCCTGCTCGTCGAGACCTTCGTGGCGGCGCTCGAAGCGCCCGCCGCCCGCAAGGTCCTCACGGACGGCGGGCCCGCCGTCCGCGGGCTGATGCCGGAGATGCGGGCCATCGTCGAGATCTGCCGCCGGATGCGGACGGTCGCGGAGATCTCGGCGCTTCTGAAGATGCCGTTGGGGGTCGTCCGGGTGCTGCTCAGCGACCTGGCCGACCAGGGAAAGATCCGTGTGTACGGGACCGGTCACGGCACCGGCCAGCCCGACCGCGCGCTCCTCGAAAGGGTGCTGAGTGGACTCCGTCGTCTCTGACGCCACCGCCGTCTCCGAAAGCCCGGCGGTCGCCGGCATCCCCGCGCAGCCGGGGCCCGAGGGTCCGGTCCCGGACACCGAAGAGGGCGCCCAGGACTGGCAGCTCGACCACTCGCGCGCCCCGATCGCGACGAAGATCGTCGTCGCGGGCGGCTTCGGCGTCGGCAAGACCACCTTCGTCCGCGCCGTCTCGGAGATCACCCCGCTCCAGACCGAGGCGCTGATGACCCGGGCGAGCGAGGACACCGACGACCTCACCGCCACGCCGGACAAGCTCACCACCACGGTGGCGATGGACTTCGGCCGGATCACGCTCGACAACGACCTGGTGCTGTACGTCTTCGGCACGCCGGGGCAGCAGCGCTTCTGGTTCATGTGGGACGACCTGGTGCGGGGCGCGATCGGGGCGATAGTCCTCGCCGACACGCGCCGGCTCACCGACTGCTTCCCGGCGCTCGACTACTTCGAGAGCTGCGGGCTGCCGTACATCGTGGCCGTCAACCACTTCGAGGGCACGGAGCTGTTCGAGGCGGACGACGTACGGGAGGCCCTGACCGTGCCCGCGCACGTGCCCGTGGTGATCATGGATGCGCGCAAGCGGTACAGCGTCGTCGAGACCCTGCTCGCGATGGTCGCGCACGCCCTCGAAGCCACGCCCGAATAGCCGGCCCAGAACCGCCCTCCCCACAGCTCACCGTCGCCAGGAGCACCACCCATGCGGAAGATACTCATAGTCGGCGCAGGCCAGTCCGGCCTGCAGCTCGCCCTCGGACTCCAGTCGCAGGGGTACGAGGTCACCCTCATGTCGAACCGGACGGCGGACGAGATCCGTACCGGCCGGGTCATGTCCACCCAGTGCATGTTCGACACCGCCCTCCAGCACGAGCGCGACCTCGGGCTGAACTTCTGGGAGTCCCAGGCCCCGCGGATCGAGGGCCTCGGCGTCTCCGTCGCGGGACCCGAGTCCGCCCGCGTGATCGACTGGGTCGGCCGGCTCGGCGGATACGCCCAGTCCGTGGACCAGCGCGTGAAGATGGCCGGCTGGATGGACACCTTCGCCCAGCGCGGCGGCCAGCTGGTGATACACGGCGCGGCAGTCGGCGACCTGGACTACTTCTCCCGCAGCTACGACCTGGTGCTCGTCGCGGCCGGCAAGGGCGAGCTGGTCTCCATGTTCGGCCGGGACGCCGCCCGTTCGCCGTACAGCGAGCCGCAGCGCGCTCTCGCCGTCGCGTACGTCCACGGCCTCGGCCCGCGTCCCGAGCACCCGGAGTTCGACGCGGTCCGCTGCAACATCGTGCCCGGTGTCGGCGAGCTCTTCGTCATGCCGACGCTGACCACCGGCGGCCGTGCCGACATCCTCTTCTGGGAGGGCGTCCCCGGCGGCCCCGTCGACGCGTTCAAGGGCGTCAAGGACCCCTCGGAGCACCTGGCGCTGACGCTGGAGCTCATGGAGAAGTTCCTGCCCTGGGAGTACGCGCGCGCCACCAAGGTCGAGCTGACCGACGCGGGCGGCACCCTCGCCGGCCGGTACGCGCCGACCGTCCGCAACCCCATCGGCCGCCTCCCCGGCGGCGGCCTGGTCCTCGGCGTCGCCGACGTCGTCGTGGCGAACGACCCGATCACCGGCCAGGGCTCCAACTCGGCGTCCAAGTGCGCCGCCGCGTACCTCGCCGCCATCGTCGAGCAGGGCGACAAGCCCTTCGACGAGGAGTGGATGCAGGGCGCCTTCGACCGCTACTGGAACACGGCCCAGCACGTCACCAAGTGGACGAACGCGATGCTGGCGCCCCCGCCGGAGCACGTCCTGAACCTGCTCGGCGCGGCCGGCGGGCTCCAGCCCGTCGCCGACCGCTTCGCCAACGGCTTCAACGACCCGGCGGACTTCGAGAACTTCTTCTTCGACCCGGAGAAGACGTCCGCGTACCTGGCCGAGGTCTCCGCCGGCTAGTGCCCCGACGGCCGGCGCCCGCGCGCCGGCCGTCGAAATCCGGTCGATCCGGCGCGTACCCGTGTTCGATCATGAGGCATGCCCCCGACACAGACCCTCGCCCGCGTGGACGCGGACCTGGCCGCCGGCCGTGTGCCGATGGCGCGCCAGCGCCTGCGCGGTCTCGTCTCCTCCTTCCCGTACGACCTGACCCTCCGCCGCCGGCTCGCCGGGGTGTACCGGCTGTACGGGGACGCGGCGGAGGCCGGGCGCTGGATGTATCTCGAAGAGGACCGGCGTACGGACGAGACGGCCGCCTTCGAGGAGCGGTACGGGTCTCCCGCGTGGCGCATGAAGGCCCTCGCGTGGCGCGGCCCCGAGGCGCTGGCCGCCACCCCGTTCGCCGAGCGGCAGCTGGCGGAGGTGCGGACGGCCCGCGCCGGGGAGCTGGGGCGGCCGGTCGACTGGGACGACCCCGCCTCCTACGACGAGGACGCGGACGGGCAGCGCGCGCCGGACGCCGACGGGTGGACGGCCGGCGGCGTCGCCGCGGGCGTCGGCTGCCTGGTCGGGACGATCGCCTTCGGCTGGGTCTGGGTGCTCGGCGTCATCTCCCTCTTCAGCGACTGACGGCCCTGCTCCGCGCGCCGGACGGCGAGCGGGGTCAGGAGGCCGGTCAGGGCGAAGAGGGCGCCCACGGCGAACCAGCCGGGGCGGCCCCAGCCGATGCAGAGAGCAATGAGGAGACCGGGTCCGAGGGCCTCGGAGAGACCGGCGCCGAGGCCGAAGACGCCCAGGTACTGGCCCGTGGCGTGGGGCGGTGCGAGGGCGTACGAGACCTCGAAGCCGCCCGCCGCGTGCCAGAGTTCGCCGGCCGTGTGGACGACCACGGCGGCGAGCAGCAGGGCCACGGCCACCGCCACGGATGTCCCGGCGGAGAGCGGGACGAGGGCGCAGGAGACGAGGAAGGCCGCTCCGGCGCGCCGGTAGGCCCGGCCGCCGGCCCGGGGCGAGTCGATCCCGCGGCTCGCCCGCACCTGGAGGCCGACGACGAGGACCGTGTTGGCGAGCATGGTGCCGGAGACCAGCCAGTGCGGGGCGGCGGTCGAGCCCACGAGCCAGAGCGGGATCGCGACCGTGAGCACCTTGAACTGGACCGCCATGACACCGTCGAGCGCGGTGAGCGCCAGATACGGCCGGTCCCGCAGCGCGATCCACCGGGGGCCGCGGGCGACGGGCGCGGGCGCGACGGGCGGCAGCAGGAGCAGGACGGCGGCGGAGGCCGCGAACGCGAGCGCGTTCCCGGCGACCAGGACCCGGTAGGCGCCGAGCGTGCCGACCTGGACCGCCCATCCCGCGAGGAGGGCGCCGAGGGAGATGCCGACGTTGGTCACGGCGCGCAGATAAGCGCGGAAATCCTGCGGCCGGTCCCCTCCGTAGTGCCGGACGAGCGGCGCCCGGGCGGCGAGGCCGGCCGCTTTCGCGCCGGTCGCCGCGGAGACGGCGAGCACGAACGGCCAGAAGCTGTCGGCGAGGACGAAGGCCGCCGTGGCGAGCGCCTGCACCGCCAGGGTGGTCACGAAGACCCCGCGCGCCCCGCACCGGTCCGCGAGGTGGCCGACGGCGATCCCGACGGCGAGCGAGAGGAGCCCGGCGATGCCGAGCCCGAGGCCGACGGTGGCGGCCGGGAGGTGCACGGCCTGGGTGAAGTACAGCACTCCGGCGGTCAGGAAGAGGCCGCTGCCGACGGCATTGACGAAGTTCGAGGCGGCGAGCGCGCGCTGGGGCCGGGTGTCCGGCAGCAGTCGGGGCATGACGGGGCTCCGCTCCGGGACAGGCGGTCGGAAGTCTGTAAGGACCCGTCAAGCTTGTTGCATATTACGTGCAAGAGCAAGAGGTGTGCGGGGAAAGGGAGTTCAGTTCTTGTCGTAGCCCTCGTCCCCGCCGTCCCTCGCACCTGCCGGAAGCGCGGGCGGGGTGTACGTCTCCAGGGCCCTGCCCTCCGGATCGGGCCGTACGGCCCCGAGCACCGGGTTCGCCGCGAGCGGGGAGACCTTCACCCTGCCGCCGGGGCGCGGGGCCTGCACCACCAGGCCCCCGCCCAGGTAGAGCGCCACATGGGTCGCGCCCGGGAAGTAGACCACCAGGTCCCCGGGGCGCAGCTCGGACAGCGGCACCCGGGGCAGGGTCGCCCACTGCTCCTGGCTGGTCCTCGGCAGCTCCCGGCCGGCCGCCGCCCACGCCTGCTGCGTCAGCCCCGAGCAGTCGTACGCCTCCGGGCCCTCCGCCCCCCACTCGTACGGCTTGCCGATCTGCCCCACCGCGAAGCGCAGGGCCTCCGCCCCCGCCCGCGACGGGGTGCGCACGCCGTCCAGGACCCCGGAGTCGAGCAGCTCGCGCTGCGCGCCGGCGGTCTGGACGCGTTCGAGCGCGGTGAGCCGGGACAGCTGGTCCGGCGACAGGGCGGCGAGCAGCTTCTCGACCTCCTGGAGCTTGGCCCGCACCTCGTCGCGCCGGGTGCGCTGCGCGGCCGCGAGCCCCTGCTGCCGGTCGAGCGCCTTGCGGGAGGCGATCGCGAGGCTGCCGGCCTGCCGCTCGGCCCGGGTGAGCCGCGAGATGGCACCGGCCCGGTCGCGGGCCGCGCGGGCCATCAGATGCCCCTCGTCCAGGGCCGACTGGGGGTCCGCGGCGAAGAGCAGCCCCAGGTACGAGGGGAACGAGGAGGGATCGGACCTGCCCTGGTACTGGTCCCGGGCGATCCGGCCGGCCGCCGCGCGGCCCTCCGCGAGCGCGGTCCGGGCGGCGGTGAGCCGGGCGGTGACCTTCCTGGTGTCGGCGGCCTGGCGCTTCAGGGCCTCCTCGGCGGCGTTGTACTTCTCGGTCGCCGCCTCGGCCTGCTGGTACAGCGTCCGAAGCCGGGTGAGCAGCCCGCCGACGGAGTCCCCGCCGGGGGGCGGGAGGGCTGCGGCGTCGTCGTCCTCGGCGGTGCCGTTCGCGGGGGGAGCGGCCGTGACGGGGGGAGGGGTGGCGGCCGGGGCGACGGGATCCGTACTCGTACCGGCAGGCGAGACGGGATCCGTACCGGTACCCGAAGGTGCGACCGGATCCGCGCCGGGAGCCGTACTCGTGCCCGCAGGCGGCGCGGGGGCCGCGGCCGTCACGCCCGGCGTGCCCGTATCCACCGGTCCCACCGGTTCCGCCGCCGGGTCGGCCCAGGCGATAGGGGCCCCTGTCGGCGGGTCCACCGGAGGGGGGTCCGGGGCGGCGCCCGCCGCCGGGAGGACTCCCGTGAGGGCCGTCACCGCGGCGAGCGCCCCCGTGCAGACCGTGCGCAGCAGCCTTCGCGACACGTCATCACCTCCACGGGGATGATGACGGGTCACTTCATCTGATTACCGTACGAATCGGGGCGTGCCCTCGCGCGTCACTCGTTCGGCCCCGGCCCCGGCCCCGGCCCCGGCGTCGGCTTCGACCACGGCCACTTCAGCTCGCGCCGCTCCCGCCCCTCGGGGGCGTACTGGTAGACCCAGCCGCGCTGGAGCCCGAGCCGCTTCGTGTATCCCGAGGGCTCGCGCCGGTAGGTGTACAGGGTCGGCGGACGCCCGTCGTGCGCCGGGACCGGGATCTCGTACCACTTCGGCGGGTTGCCGGTCGGTCCGACCAGGATCGGCAGGACCCGGCCGTCGAGGGGGCCGCCGCGGAAGGGGGTGTTCTCGCTCTTCACCCCCACAGTCTCTCCCGGTCCAGGGCCTCACAGCAGGTGGGCCGCCTCGCCCGCCATCGGGATCACCCGGCGGGCGAGCGCCGCCACCGGCCCCTCGGGGGTCTCCTGTGCGAGGAGCCGCCTCACGGCCTCCGCCGTCTCCGGGTCGCCCGCCGCGGTCGCCGCGAGCAGGGCGACGAGATGGTCGACGAGCCACTCCCGCAGCTCCCGGGCCGGCGGCCGCTTCTCCTCGTCGAGCCAGATGAGCGAGGCGGCCTCGACGGCCGCGATCCACGTCCGGACGAGCATGCCGAGCCGGGGGCCCGGCCGCTCCACCCCGAGGTGGACGAGGATCTGCCCGGCGGCGGCCCGCCGCACCTCGTCCACGATCGCGGAGGTCCGGGAGGTCTCGGCGACGCTGCCGCCGCGCAGCAGGGCGCTGAACCCGGTGTCGTGCTCGTCGACGAAGGCCAGGTAGCGGTCGAGCACCCGGCCGAGCCGCTCGGTGGGCGGCCCCTCCGGCGGTTCGGTGAAGCAGCGGTTCAGGGCGTCGGCCGAGGAGCGCAGGGCCGCCTCGTACAGCTGCTGCTTGCCGCCGGGGAAGTAGCGGTAGACGAGGGGCCGCGAGACCCCGGCCGCCTCGGCGACGTCGTCGAGCGAGACGTCCTCGGGCGCCCGGTGGGCGAAGAGCTCCTGGGCGGTGTCGAGGAGCTGCCCGCGCCGCTCCTCGACGCTGAGCCTGCGGTACGCGGGGGTGGCGGCGCTCGTCATGCACCGCAGCGTATCCGCGGAGCGGATCGCTCGGGCGCCGGGGCGACAAAGCCTTGTGCGCGACTTGTTGACGATCCGTCTACCACCGTGTGAGCCTGCTGGAAAAGGACGGAAGGAGTCGCCAGTGTCGACGCACGACCTCTACGTGAACGCCCCGGCCGGACCCGTCTGGGAGGTCCCCGCCGCCGGTTCCGCCCGCTTCTCCTGGGACTACGACGACGGCCGCGAGCGCCTCCTCGCCCTCTACCAGAAGGGCAAGGACAAGCAGTGGGACGGCGCGACCCGGATCGACTGGGGCATCGAGGTCGACCCGTACGACCCGCTCGGCACCCCCGACGAGGTCCTGACGCTCCACGGCACCCGCCACTGGGCGAAGATGACCGAGAAGGACAAGGGCGACCTGCGCCGGCACTACGCCTCCTGGCAGTTCAGCCAGTTCCTCCACGGCGAGCAGGGCGCCATGGTCTGCGCCGCCCGGATCGTCGAGTCCGTCCCCGACCTGGACGCCAAGTTCTACTCGGCCACCCAGACCATGGACGAGGCCCGACACGCCGAGATCTACGGCCGCTTCCTCCACGAGAAGATCGGGATGCTGTATCCGATCAACGACAACCTCCAGGGCCTCCTCGACGACACCCTGCGCGACTCCCGCTGGGACATGCCCTACCTCGGCATGCAGGTCCTCATCGAAGGCCTCGCCCTCGCCGCCTTCGGCATGATCCGCGACACCACCGACAAGCCGCTGCCCAAGCAGATCCTCGCGTACGTGATGCAGGACGAGGCCCGGCACGTCGCCTTCGGCCGGATGGCCCTGCGCGACTACTACCGGCAGCTCGGCGACGCCGAACTGCGCGAGCGCGAGGAGTTCGTCATCGAGGGCTGCTATCTGATGCGCGACCGGCTGCGCGGGGTCGAGGTCCTGGAGAACTTCGGCATCCCGAAGAAGGAGGCGGAGGAACTCAGTGAGCAGAGCGAGTTCCTGCACCTCTTCCGCAAGCTCCTCTTCAGCCGGATCGTCCCCTGCGTCAAGGACATCGGCCTCTGGGGCGAGCGCCTCCAGAAGGCCTACCTCGACATGGGCGTCTTCGACCTCGGCGACTCCAACCTGGACCTGCTGATGACCCAGGACGAGGAGATCGCGGAGGCGCTGGACCGCGAACGGTTCGCGACGGAGGAGTCCGAGCGGGTCGCGGAGGTGGAGGCCGCGATCGCTGAGGGGTCGGCGGGGGAGTAGGAGTAGGGGCGGGGGTCGTCATACGGGTGACGTAGCGTGCTCGTCATGACCATGCCGCCATCGCCGACCCCGCCGCCCCACCAGCCGTACAGCGGGCCCGTACCGCCCCCGCAGCAGCCGGGCGCGTACGGAGTCCCGCAGCAGCCCGGTGCCTTCGGCGCCCCGCAGGGCTACCCGCCGCACGGTGTTCCGCCGCAGGGGGTTCCCCCGCAGTACCCGGGGCCCGGCGCGCCGGTCTGGGGGCAGCCGCCCATGGGGCCGCCGAAGAAGAAGCTGTCGGCCGCGGCGATCACCGGCATCGTCGTCGGATCCCTGGTCCTGGTCGGCGGTCTCGGCTACGCGGCCAAGGCCGGGCTCGACGGCGTCACCGGCTCCTTCCCCGAGGCGACGCACAAGCTCGTCGTCCCCAAGACCCTCCTCGCCGAGCGGTACACCCTGGTCTCCGACCTCTCCGACACCCAGGGCAAGGAGATCGAGAACACCCCCGACTTCACCGTGAAGGACGCCCAGGCGGCGGTCGGGCAGTACCGCGGCGAGAACCAGGCCACCCTCGTCCTCTCCGGGATGTACGGCCGCATCAAGAACCCCGGGGCCACCCGCGCGTCCATCCTCCGTGGCGCCGCCACGGACGAGGGCTCCACGCTCGTCGTCCGGCCCAGGAACTTCACGCCCGCCGGATCCGGAGTGACCGTCAGCTGCCAGGTCACCACGTCGAAGAGCGCGCTCGGCACGACCACGCTCCCCATGTGCGCCTGGGGCGACGACAACACCGCGGCCGCGATCGCCCTCGTCACCGCCGAGTCGGCCACCGCCGACCCGAAGGACGTCGACCTGGCCGAGCTCGCCGAGACCACGGTCAAGATCCGCGCGGAGATCCGCAAGCCGATCGGCTGACGCACGTGGAGGGGGCGGGATATTGGATCCACGGTCCAGGATCCAATCTCCTGGCTACGGGATATTGGATCCGCGATCCAGGATCCAGCTCCTTGACTACGGGGTATCGGATCCGCGATCCGCGATCCAGGATCCTGGATCCAGCCTCCTGGCTACGGGATATTGGATCCACGATCCAGCCCCCGGCTACGGCTACGGCTACGGCTTCCGCGCCTCCGCCTCCAGCCTCAGCGCCTCCTCCATCACCGCCTTGGCGATCGGCGCCGCGCTGCCGCCCCCGCTGATGTCCGTACGGGAGGCCTCCGCGTCCTCGACGACGACCGCCACCGCCACCGCGGGCTGGGCCGCGTCGTCCGCCTGCGCCCAGGCGATGAACCAGGCGTACGGGGTGCCCGTGTTGCCGAAGCCGTGCTGGGCGGTGCCCGTCTTGCCGCCGACCCGGGCCCCGGGGATCATCGCGTTCGTCCCCGTGCCCTCCTCCACGGCCCGCACCATCAGCCGCTGGAGCTGCATCGCCGTCGCGGGGTTCATCGCCTGGCGGTAGCTGCGGCGGGCCGTGCGGTCGACGGTCGTGCCGCCGGAGGTCGTGGTGCGGTCGACGAGGTACGGCCGGGCGATCTCCCCGTTGTTGGCGACGGCCGCCGCCACCATCGCCATCTGGAGCGGGGTCGCCGTCGTGTCGAACTGCCCGATCGACGAGAGCGCCAGCTGGTCCGGGCTCATCTCCCGGTCGAAGTTGGACTTCGCCACCCAGGACGGCACCCGGAGCCCCGTGTCGTTGAAGCCGAACCGTTCCGCCGCGTCGACCATCCCCGTCAGCCCCACCTTCACCCCGAGTCCGGCCATCACCGTGTTGCAGGACCACTGGATCGCGGACGCGAGGGACGCGTCGCCGCAGCCCGTCGCCTCGTTCGGCAGGACCTGCCGGGTGCCGGGCAGCACGAACGGGTCCGGGGTGTCCGTCGCCGCGTCCGGGTCCCGCACCACCCCCGCGTCCAGGGCCGCCGCGGCCGTCACGATCTTGAAGGTGGAGCCCGGCGGGTACGTCTGCCGCAGCGCCCGGTTCAGCATCGGCTGGTTCGGTGAGGTGTTGAGGCGCCGCCAGGCGTCCTCGACCGCCTCGCCCGTCCCGGACAGGACCCCCGGGTCGTACGAGGGCGAGCTGACCAGCGCGAGGACGCGGCCGCTGTACGGCTCGACCGCCACGACCGCGCCCCGCTTCCCGTCGAGCCCCCGGAAGGCGGCCTCCTGCATCGGGGCGCGGATCGTCGTCACGACGTCGCCGCCGGGCTGCCGGCCGCGGGTGAGGTCGTTCCAGAAGGGCAGGGGTGCCAGCATCGGGTCGGTGCCCGCGAGGACGTCGTCCTCGGCGTGCTCGACGAGCGTCGTGCCGTACGTCTGGGAGGAGTAGCCGGTCACCGGCGCGTACAACGGGCCCTGTTTGTACGTCCGTTCCCAGCGCAACTGCTGTCCGCTGTCCCGGGATCCGGTCACCGGCTTCCCGTCGACGACGATCCCGCCGCGCGGATGCGCGTACCGGTCGATCGCGATCCGCCGGTTGGCCGGGTCGTCGTCGAGGGAGTCGGCCTGGAAGACCATCACGCGGGCGGCGTTGACGAGCAGCGCCACCAGGAGGACGAGGCAGAGGGCGGCGGCCCTCCGGATGTAGCGGATCACCGTGTGCCCTCCCCGATCCTGGCCAGTTCCCCCGTGTCGGCGGCGTCCGGCTGCGGCGCGCGGGCCGAGTCGCTGACGCGGATGAGGAGCGCGACGATGACCCAGTTGGTGACGACCGAGGAGCCGCCCTGCGCCAGGAACGGCATCGCCATGCCGGTCAGCGGGATCAGCCCCATCACCCCGCCCGCGATCACGAAGACCTGGAGCGCCACGATCGAGGCGAGGCCGATCGCGAGCAGCCGCCCGAAGGGGTCGCGCAGCGAGAGGCCGGCGCGGTAGCCGCGGGCGACGAGCAGCGCGTACAGCAGGAAGAGCGCGGTGAGGCCGACGAGCCCGAGCTCCTCGCCGGCCGTCGCCAGGATGAAGTCGGACTTGGTGGCGAAGCCGATGAGGACGGAATGGCCGAGACCGAGCCCGGTGCCGAGGATCCCGCCGGCGGCGAAGGCGAAGAGCGACTGGGCGAGCTGCCCGGGCCCGTCCCCCGCGCGGATCGAGGCGAAGGGGTCCAGCCAGTCCTGGACCCTGGTGTGGACGTGCGGTTCCAGCGAGCCGACGAGGAAGGCTCCGGCGGAGGCCAGGACGAGGCCGACCGCGATCCAGCCGGTCCGGCCGGTCGCCACGTACAGCATGATCACGAAGAGGCCGAAGAAGAGCAGCGAGGTGCCCAGGTCCCGTTCCAGGACGAGGACGCCGACGCTGAGCAGCCAGATCGCCACGATCGGCCCGAGGACCCGGCCCGTCGGGAACTGGAACTTCCAGATCCGGCGGCCGGTGTACGCGAGCGCGTTGCGGTTGGCGGCGAGGTACGCGGCGAAGAACACCGCGAGCAGGATCTTGGCGAACTCGCCCGGCTGGAACGAGAACCCGCCGATCCGGATCCAGATCTTGGCGCCGTTCACCGCGGGGAAGAAGATCGGCAGGATCATCAGGGCGAGCGCGGCGGCCACCGACACGTACGCGTACCCCTGGAGCGTCCGGTGGTCGCGGAGCAGCAGGACGACCACGATGAACAGCGCCACCCCGAGCGTCGACCAGACCAGCTGCGTCGTCGCCGCCTGGTCCTTCGGCGTCTCCAGGTCGAGGCGGTAGATCAGCACCAGGCCGAGGCCGTTGAGCAGGACCGCGATCGGCAGCAGCAGGGGATCGGCGTACGGGGCGCGGAAGCGGACCGCGAGGTGGGCGACGAGCGCGAGCAGCCCGAGCCCGGCCCCGTAGCGGGCGGCGTCGGGCGGCACCGCGCCGCTGCGGGCGAGGCCCACCTCCGCGTACCCGAGGACGGAGATCAGGACCGCGCCGATCAGGAGCGACAGCTCCACGCCGCGCCGCTTCGGGACGCGGATGCCGGGCGGAGGTGCGGTCATGGCCGCAACGTAGCAAGCGGTATGCCCTATGTCCCTTTTGTGTGACGGTGTGCCGTCACTCCTCCGCGCCGGAAGGGGCGAGCGCCACGTACTCCGGCAGCCGCAGCCGGGCCTCGGCGCCCCCGTCCGGGGCGGCGGCGAAGACCAGCTCGGCGCCGATCACCTCCGCCTGCCCGGCCGCGATCGTCAGCCCGAGGCCGTGCCCCTTGCTCCCGCCCTCGGTACGGAACCGCTGCGGTCCCGACTCCAGGAGGTACGCCGGATAGCCAGGCCCGTGGTCCCGCACGGACACCACCGGGCCGTCCACCGTCACCACCACCGGCGGCGCCCCGTGCTTGTGCGCGTTCGCCACCAGATTGCCGAGCACCCGCTCCACCCGCCGCCGGTCCGTCTCGACCGTGGCGTCCCGGAGCACCCGCACTTCTGCAGCCGTGCCCGAGGCGCGCACCACCCGCTCGGCGAGCGGCCCGAGCTCGTGCACCGCCAGGTCGACGGTCTCGGTGCGGGCGTCGAGCCGCGAGATCTCCAGGAGGTCCTCGGTGAGCCCGCGCATCGCCCGAACCCTGTCCCGGACGAGCTCCGACGGCCGCCCCTCCGGCAGCAGTTCGGCAGCCGCCGAGAGCCCGGTCAGCGGGGTCCGCAGCTCGTGCGCCACGTCGGCGGTGAACCGCTGTTCGCTCTGCAGCTTGCGCTGGAGCGAGGAGGCCATCGTGTCGAGGGCCCCGGAGACCGTGGCCACCTCGTCCTGGGGCCGGGTCGGGTCCTTCGTGCGGGGGTCGTCGACGCGCGCGTCGAGGTCGCCGGCGCTGATCCGGCGGGCCACCTGCGCGGTGAGGTGCAACCGGCGGGTGACCCGGGTGACCGCGAAGGCGCCCACGAGCAGGGTCGCCCCGATGGCCAGGACGGAGGAGCCGAGGATCGAGCGGTCGAGCGCGTCGATCGTCTCGGCGCTCTGGGTGTAGTCGAGGCGTACGGCGAGGGCGCGGCCGTCCGCAGGGCCCGCCGCCCACATCGTCGGCCGGCCCGCGTACTCGGACACCATCGTGCCGCGCTCCCCGCGCACGGCGAGCGCCCGCAGCGAGGCGGGGAGGCCGGGCGGATCCACCCCGGCGAACCGGGGGAGCGGCTCGCCCGCCTCGTACAGCTCGCCGACCTCGGTGAGCCGCGTCAGGGCCTTCTCCCGGGAGTCGCTCACGGTCTGGCCGGCCACCGAGACGTGGACGAGGACACCGAGCAGGGCGGCCAGGGCGCAGCACATCACCGTGATGAAGACCGCGGCCTTCCAGGTGAGGGTCGCGGTCCAGGCGGGCCGCCGGGGCGCCCTCACGGCGTCGCCTCCGGGGGCAGGGGTACGGGCGCGGGCCCGTCCGTCGGAGTCGGCGACGGGCTCACCAGGTGGGGCGCGGGCACCATGGAGGGCCCGGTGCCGGAGGGCTTCACCCGCACGATCTCGTCGCGGGTCGGCAGCATGCTGCCCTGCTGCTCGTCCCAGGACCAGGCGGTCCGGTACTCGTACCCGGGGATGCCGGCCGAGCCGACCCGCAGGATCAGGTCCCGGCCCGCCAGCTCCACGCTGATGACCTGGTCGACGGTCGACATGATCCGGGTGAGGCCGCCGTTCTCGGCGAGGTAGACCCGCACCCCGACCTGCTGGTCCGGCATCCGGATCCCGACGATCAGCTCGTCCCGGCCGTTGCCGGTGAGGTCGCGGTAGTACGGCCGCAGCACCGGACAGGCGGCCGGTGCCGTCCCGCAGGCCTCGATCGCCCGGGCCGTCTGCGCGTAGAGGCCGTCCGCGCCGGTGTACGTGTCGGGGTGGGCGCGCACCTCGGCCTGGACGACCGCCACCGGGTCGACGGAGTGGACGTCGTTGTCGGCGACCTCGACGCCGGGGACGCGCTGGGTGTCGGACTCGCCGTAGTCGAGCGGCGGGTTCGTGGCGGGCGGCAGATCGGGCCAGAGCCGGACGGGCCCCACCGCGGTGGGCGTGGGCCCGGCACTCCTGAGCCCGCCCACTTTGCCGCCGCACCCGGAGAGCGCGAGGGCGAGCACGCACGGGACGCCGACGGCCCACTGCACTCCGCGCGGTCTCACACTGCTCCTCGGTCGGTCGATGGGGGTCGGGCTCCCCGTAGACCTTATGCGGAATGAAGTCCTTTTTGTCTCATCATCGGACCGGTTCCCTTCGGGCGGTCCTAGAACGTACCCCGCTCCATCCGGGCCAGCGCCGCCCGGCACAGGGTCAGCAGCTTCTCGTCCACGTGGATGTCATGGCTGCCGGAGCCGTCCTCGCGGGCGTTGTGACGGCGCCTGCGGGTCAGCTCGGTGAGGACGACCAGCTGCGCCGCCGAGGCCGCCGGGCCCATCTCCGCCAGACACTCCGCGATGTCCACGCGCGCGTGCCGGTTCTCCTCCCAGGCCGCGAGCAGCACCGGGAGCGCCACCGACGCGTCACCCGACACCCGCCACAGCGCCGCCGCGCTGCGGACCCGCACCCACAGGTCCCGCGAGGCCAGACCCGGCCGCAGGGCCGGGGCCGCCGCGGCCGCCGCCGGACCGATCTCGCCGAGGGCCTGCGCGGCCGCACACCACTCCGCACCCGACGCGCCCGGCCGGAGCCACCCCTCCAGGGCCGGCAGCACGTCCCCGCGATCACCCTCGGCCGCCCACAGTGCCCGCGCCGCCGTCGTGGCCACCGCGGCCGAATCGGCGGCCAGGAGTCTTCGCATGTCCGGTACGGCCTCCACGGCGGCGGGCCCGAAGGCCGCCAGGGTCCGCAGGGTGGCCTCCCGCACCCAGTCGCGCCGGTTCGCCGGCGCCCCGCGCAGCACCCGCAGCACCTCCGGCACGGCCTGGGCGCCCCGCACGGCCGCCAGGGCGTACAGCAGCGGTGCCGCCCGGTCGTACAGCCGCTCGTCGAGCTCGACCTCGGCGAGCCGGCGCGTGAGCAGCGGGGAGAGCATCGCCGCGGAGGGCCCGAGCCCGTCCATGGCGTACAGCAACTCGCGCCGCACCTCGGGCTCCTCCAGCGCCCGGGCGAGCAACGGGACCGCCCGGGTGTCCCCGGCCCGGGCGAGCGCGAGCAGAGCACCGTCCCGCCCGGACCCGACCGGCCCCGCAGTGGCCGGGCCCGCGGCTCCCGGGCCCGCCGCGAGGCGGGCGGCGAGTGCGTCCGCTGCGGGTGCGCCCAGTTCGAAGAGTCGCTCCAGGAAGGACGTGGCCGCCTCGCGGAGCCGGGGCTCGGGGTCCTGGAGTTGGGCACCGACGAGTCGGACGACCTCCTCGTACCGCCCGCGCCAGACCCGTATCAAACCGCCGCACATCCAGATCGCGTCCGAACGCTGCCCCCAGTCGGGACTCCGCAGCTGCGCGACGATCAGCGCGATCCGGTCGTCGACCCGGTCGTCCAGCGCGGCGTGAAGGGTCCGCAGCAGCTCCTCCGTCCACGGCGCGGGCCGCCCGGCGGCGTGCTCCTCCAGGAGCTCGCGGACCTGCCCGATGAGGGTCGGCGTCGCCGCCCGCTCCGTCCCGGGGGCGGCCGGCCGGTTCGCCGAGGTCCTGATCTCCTCCAGGAGCCCCGTCACCCACTGCACCACATCGTCCGGAATGTCACCGGGCGCGCAGCGCGCCCGCTGCGCGAGAGCGGCGAGCCGGAGCCCGGGGTCCTGCGCGGCGCGGGCGAGCCAGCCGAGCCACTCGACGGTCTCGGCGCGCAGCGACGCGTGCCGCAGGGCGAGCCGCCCCACGGCGGCCACCAGGGCGAGCCGCACCTCGGTGTCCCGCTCGACGGTGAGCCGCTCCCGCAGCAGGTTCAGCACCCGGGCGGGCTCGGGGTGCAGCGAGGCGAGCGCGCACGGCGCGGCCAGCCGCACCTCGGGGTCGGCGTCCGACACGAGGTCGAGGAAGACGTCGGCCCCGGCGGCGATGGCGGCCGCCGCCATCGCGTAGTTGGCGGCGGGGATGAACTCCTCGTCATCCGCGCCGAGTTCGTCCAGTTCCTCGTCGTCGTCGAGCTCGATCCCGCCGATGCTGGTGAGCAGCTCGACGATGCAGCCCCGGTCCTGGACCGCGGGGTCGGCGACGAGTTCGAGGAGGAAGGGGATGCAGGCGAGCGTCGAGTCGTACACGTCGCCCTGGTGGTGCACCGCGCCGTACATGCCGTCGAGGGCGGTCTCCCGCTCCGCGGGGTCGGCGGAGGCGAGTCCGCGGAGCAGCTCCGGCACGTCGTCCGCGGGGCCGTACGCGTGCCCCAGCGAGGCCCAGTCGACCTCCTCGATCCCCGTCAGCATTGCCAGGCCGCCTTCCCCGTGAGCGCTGTGCCAGGCAGCAAGTGTGCACCACAGGACGGACAACAAAGCCGAACCGGCGACACCTGCCGTGCCCGGGGCGCGTGTTGCGGTCTCTTTGCGCCATGTACGGTGCGGAGCAAGGCAGTTGCGGTCGGTGTCGGAACGGGCGACACGCCGGTGTCGGATGAGGACCGCGGGACGGCGCCGGACGAGAGGCGCGGGACGGCGCCGGACGAGGAGCACCGAGAGCCCCACCGGACGGCCCCCGCCGGACGCCCCCCACGCCGCCCCTACCCCTCCGACCGGACCCGGACGAACGCCGCCGTCCCGTGCCGCCCCGCGACCTGGCGCAGCTCGACCGCGAGCGGCGGGTCCACCCAGCGCACCGGCCGTGCTCCGGGTACCCCGTGAGGGACCCCGCGCGGTCGTCCGCGAGCTCCCCGACCTGGCGGGACTGCGCCGGGGTCAGCCGGGGCGAGGTGGTCAGGGTGCGGCCGTCGGTGAGCCGGACGACCAGGGCCCGGGCCGTTCGGGCGGCCCGACGAGGCCGAGCAGCAGGGCGTCGCTCGTGTCGGCGTGCCGGATCTTGCGCCAGGCCCAGGTGGAGCCCGCCCGGTAGGGGGAGTCGAGCCGCTTCGCGACGCCCCCTCGACGCCCGCGTCCCACAGGTCCCGGAAGCAGCCCCGCGCGGTCTCCTCGTCCGATGGGGCCAGGACCCGCTGGAGCGGCGGCTCGGCCTCCCGCAGGGCCGCCCCGGGCAGCTCCCGCCGGTCGCGGAGCGGCAGCGCGCGCACGTCGCGCCCGGGGACGGCGAGCAGGTCGAAGGCGACGTACGAGACGGGCGCCCCGGCCCGTACCCGGTCGGCATGCGACCGGATCAGGTCGGTGGAGCCGAGCCGCCCGTCCCGGTGGGCGTACAGCTCGCCGTCCAGGACGAGCCCCGGCGGCAGCTGCTCGCGCAGGTGCGCGGCGATGCCGGGGAACCCCGGCGCGAGGTCCCGGCGGGAGCGGGACCGCAGGGCGGCCTTCCCGCCGTCGAGGACGAAGGCCGGCGCGCGGAAGCCGTCCGGATCGAGGGAGTACTGGAGCTCCCGGGGCGGCACCGCCTGTGCGGGGATCTCGTCGGCGGCCCGGGGCCGCATGACGTCGACGGGCGGCGGCAGCACGACGGCGCCGCCTTCCGGGCCCCGCCCACGGCAGGGCCCCCGCCCGTCCGGGCTCGAAGAGCGGCTCCATGAGGTCCCCGTACCGCTCCAGACGTGGCGCGATGTCGCCCATGGGAAGGACGAGATCCTCGGGCGAGGCGCAGCCCTCCACCTCCTCCCGGGCGACGGGCGCCGAGACGGAGGGCAGGGGCCGCGCCCGCAGGGTGTAGGGGGTGGCGGTGGTCTTGGCGGCGGCGTTCCGGCCGTGGTCGACGAAGACCTTCCCGGACCGCAGCGCCCCGGTCATCCGGTGCGTGACGAGGTCCGGCGGCTTCGCCTCCGCCTCGACGGCGAGATGCTTCGCGTACGCCGAGACCCGCGCGGACGGCGCCGGCGCCACCGGGACGAGCAGGTGCATCCCCTTGGAGCCGGAGATCCCGGCGAAGGCCTGAAGACCGTCCTGCGCGAGCCGGTCACGCAGGTGCAGCGCGACCCGGCAGCAGTCGACGACGCCGGCGGGCGGCCCGGGGTCGAGGTCGAGCACGAGCCGGTCGGCGGCGCCGTCGTCGTACACCCGCCGGGACCGCCCGATGTACGAACGGCGCTCCTCCGCCCACCGGATGAGCCCGCCCACCTAGGCCGACAGGGTCCGGCCGACCGGCGTGAGCGCGTAGTCGACGCGGGGCGGTGAGCTGGAGGTGACGGTGCGCAGGGCGAGGCCGTCGCGTTCCAGGCTGTGCAGGGTGGGGGTCGGCATGCGCGGGGAGATGTCCTCGACGGAGCGGCGGAGCTCGGAGTAGCGGCGCGGGCCGTCGCCGAGGAGCACCATGACGAGGACGCTCCACTTGTCGACCGGTGCCGAGATCCCGCACGACCGGCTGGAGGACTTCTCTCCGCCGGCGGTACGGGAGGAGCCGTTGGCCCGTGCCCGGCTGCTGCCCGGAGCGGTGACCGGCCCGAGCCTGGTCTCGGAGCCGGGATCGCCGGCGCTGCGGCTGCCCCGGATCCCGGAACGGAACCGCTCCTTCACCGCGTTCCCGCACCCCTCGGTGGACGAGTTCGGGCATATCCACCGATCCGGCTTCCTCCACCTCGCCGTGGAGCCGACGGCGGCGCTGCGCTCCTCGTACGGCCAGACGGTCGCTTCAACTCAGGTGTCCGATAAATGAACAGGGGCTGAAGATGAGCCAACTCGCCGCATAGCGGACGCTCTTGGCCGCCCTTCGGACAAGTGATGGTCAAATCCTTGTTGCATACCTGTCAAACGGGGACTTTCGCTGGCACGCTCACCCCGCACCACACCCCCACCACATCCCCCACGCTTTCCAGCGAAGGAGCCCGCGTGACCCGCCAGCAGTCTTCGTCCCGCCGCACCACCGCCCGTGCCGCCGCGCTGATCGCCTCGGCCGCCATGGTCGTCGTCGGTGTCCAGACCGGATCCGCCAGCGCCGACGCCCAGCGCGAGGCCGGTGCCACCGCCGTCCAGCTGACCGGCAGCCAGCGCGCCGCCGCCATCCACGAGGCGCAGGGCGAGGCCGCCGCCGCCGCCCAGGCCATCGGCCTGCCCGCCCAGGAGAAGCTGGTCGTCCGGGACGTCGTCAAGGACGCGGACGGCACCGTGCACACGCGCTACGAGCGCACCTACGAGGGCCTCCCGGTCCTCGGCGGCGACCTCGTCGTCCACCAGAAGAAGTCGGGCGCCCGCTCCACCACCAAGGCGACCTCGGCCCGGATATCCGTCGCCACCACGACGGCCGCCGTCTCGTCCGCCGTCGCGGGCAAGTCCGCCCTCGCCTCCGCCGCCAACGCGGACGAGAAGGTCGCTTCCGCCCGCAAGGTGATCTGGGCGGCCACCGGCAAGCCGGTCCTCGCCTGGGAGACCTACGTCACCGGCGTCCAGAAGGACGGCACCCCGAGCCGCCGCCAGGTCGTCACCGACGCCACCACCGGCAAGGAGCTCTCCTCCGTCGAGACGATCGAGACGGGCGTCGGCAACACGATGTACGCCGGCCAGGTCGCCCTCGGCACCTCGGGCACGGGCACCTTCACCCTCAACGACGCCACGCGCGGCGGCCACAAGACGTACGACCTGAACGGCGGCACGTCCGGCCAGGGCACGCTCTTCACCAACTCCACGGACACGTGGGGCAACGGCCTCGCCTCCAACCGCGAGACCGCGGCCGCCGACGCCCACTACGGTGCGGCCGTCACGTGGGACTTCTACAAGAACGAGCTCGGCCGCCTCGGCATCCGCGGCGACGGCGTCGCCGCCTACTCCCGCGTCCACTACGGCAGCGCGTACGTGAACGCCTTCTGGGACGACTCCTGCTTCTGCATGACCTACGGCGACGGCATCGGCAACACCCACCCGCTCACGTCCCTCGACGTGGCCGGCCACGAGATGTCCCACGGCCTGACCTCCTCCACCGCCAACCTCCGCTACAGCGGCGAGTCCGGCGGCCTGAACGAGGCGACCTCCGACATCCTCGGCACCTCGGTCGAGTGGTACGCCAACAACGCCTCCGACACCGGTGACTACCTCATCGGCGAGGAGATCGACATCAACGGCAACGGCACGCCGCTCCGTTACATGGACAAGCCCAGCAAGGACGGCAGCTCCGCCGACTACTGGTCGAAGACGGTCGGCCGCCTCAACGTCCACTACTCCTCGGGCCCGGCGAACCACTTCTTCTACCTGCTCTCCGAGGGCAGCGGCACGAAGACGATCAACGGCGTCACCTACAACTCGCCGACCTACAACGGCTCCACGGTCACGGGCATCGGCCGCCAGGCCGCGTACAAGATCTGGTACAAGGCCCTCTCCACCTACATGACCTCCACCACCGGCTACGCGGGCGCCCGCACGGCCACCCTCTCGGCCGCCGCGGACCTCTACGGCACCGGCAGCACCCAGTACAACGCGGTCGCCTCGGCCTGGACCGCGATCAACGTGAAGTAACACCCCCGGCACCACACGAAGGCCCCGCCCCCGGCACCAGCCGGGGGCGGGGCCTTCCGCTTGAATGCCTGAACGCCTGAACCGGGACACACAAAAAGACCCCGCGCTCAGCGTTTCCGCTGATCACGGGGTCTCTTGGCACTTCCTGCGAAGTGCCCCCGGCAGGATTCGAACCTGCGCACACGGCTCCGGAGGGCGCGTGCGCCTCACGAGTTTCCGCAGGTCAGCGGCCTACGAGTGGCATTCCGAGCTTTACTGGTCCACGAATGGGCCGCAAGTGCGGGAGGTGCTCCTGGACATTACCCGTGGCGGCGTGGACACAGAGGTTGCGCCGCCCCCCCCACTGAGCACCATCAGGCCTCCCGTGATGATCAACCAAAGATCACCCTTGTGGCCCAACGGTGTCGCATAGGCACGTAGAGTGTTCGCACCACACGAATTGCCTTGGAGCTGCATGTCTCCGCTTCCGCCGTTTGAGCAGGCCACGGGGTGCCCACCACCGGGTCGTTATGCCATGACCTGGGACGAGGTTGAGGCGTCCCTTGTACACGCGGACAGGTTCAGCAGCTCGACCGTAAGGGGCGCCCTGTGGGAGGAGCTGCGAGTTCACAGGGCCCTGGTGGAACTTCTTGCTGGCCCGCCGAGCCGTGTCTGGCTCGCTGGCAGCTTCGTTAGCTCCAAGCTTGATCCAAGCGACATCGATGTGACCTACCTGCTTGAGGCAGAGGCCTACGGGGCAATCTCTGAGCAGGATGACCTTGCAGATCTGGCGAACCTGGAAGATCGCGAATGGTGCTTTCGCAATCAGATGCGCATCGACGCCTACGTCCTCAGCCTCCCCGCCACGCAAGACTTCCGTAGTCTGGGTGTGACAGGCGCCATGGCGACAGGTGACGCTGAGGTGTTCCAACGACTTGGACTGTATGACGAGATCTGGCAGCGTTGCCGCGTAGGTAACGGTCACCGAAGGGGCTACGTGGAGGTATCGCAATGAGCACTCCCCAAGCGTTGCCCAATGCCACCGACAAGGCTGCTCTGCGTGCATGGATGACCGCCAGGCGTCACGACGCAACCACGCCGCCACCCAGGACCAAGGCTGAGGTGCGTGAGCGTCAGCTGCGCAAGCTGGGGTGCGCCCTAGCAGAAGCTCCGTCGGGATCAGCTGAGCAGGAGCTCCGGCCTATCCTTCGGTTTTCCCTCGATGGTGAATCCGTTCCAGGCCACAAAGTCGAAGCTAGCGTGCTCGGGACTTGGCTGCAGGCCTTTCAAAATGCGGTGAATTCCGTCGCCTACGCCCTCGACGAAATGAGCTCTCGGAGCGAAGTAGGGCCAATCCCGAAGAGAATCCAAGGGGTCACTAGACTGCTTTCTGGTCCAGTTTTCGCCTCCTCCTACGGAATGATCCTAGAGAGTTCTCCAGTAGCATCTCGGGCTGAAATTCCAGGTACTGGGAGTGACCTACTACTAGATCGGGCTATTAATAGAATCCTCGATATAGCTGACCAGGCCGGCGTATCACCTGAAGCTGAGGAAGCAGTTCTAGATGCGGCACTCCCTCTTGGTCGTCGAGCAATTGGACACCTTTCAGAGCTGTCGGACGTGTTGGCCTCTACGGGCACAAACGCGTCCTTCACCTGGGAATCTAAGGTGACAGGCCGTCGCTTCGCGCGGCTAACGAATGAGAACGCCGCACACTGTCGTAAGACGCTAAAGTCGGCAAAAATCGAAGACAGCAGAGAGCGCCTACTGGGAACACTAGTTGGCGGAAGTAAGCTGCGTGGATTCATTGAGCTTGAGGGCGCCGACGGTCGTGTTTTGGTAATCCGAACCGATAAAATCGATGTCACGCAGCTTCTAGCCGAATACACACAGCACCAAGTGCTCGTTGATGTACACGTCCTTACTGCGCGGTCGCTTGGCGGTCGAGAGCATCGCAGTTACCTACTCCTGAACCTTGGCGAGGATCTGAATTCTCCCAATTCAAGGTAAGGTGCAGTCGCTGTCGCCCGGCAGGCAGGCAGGCAGCTCTGGCAGGTTCTGCGACAAGCTAATCCGCCAAGGCGATAGCAGTGCCGACGTGGAGCGACCGCACCGGGCTTCCGCCCCATAGCGGCGGCAGCTGCTCCACCCGTTCCCAGCGGTGCGGTCGCATCACGCCGGCTTGAGCATGTCATCCAGCTCGTGACCAGTGGAAGCGGGTGCGAGGGCGAACTCAACGGTTCACACTGGCACCCGCCATTGACGCCTTTTACCATCCCGTGCCTGGCATGGGTTCGACACTCCGGGCATTCTGGCCCGTCTCTAGCAGGATTGGCCAGGGAAGGTCATGCCTATTCGCCTTACAGTCCCTCTGGCTCGCTGACGGTAGGCGCCGCTCGCTCTGGTTGCCGTACTCCACTGCTCTATTGCAGCGCTCACGCCCGCCAGCGGTCGCGGTGCTGCCTTACGCAATTCAGATCGATGATGTGACGGGGGTGCGTCCGCAGAGAACCTGATTCGACACCTCCGCGAATTACGGTGAGCTCGTCACTCAGCACGATGGCCCCGGCGTCAAACATCACGTGGCAGTTTGGACAAAGACACAAGACGTTGCCAATGACATCAGGTCCGTTGTGCGGGCTTCCCAGGGCCTGTATGTGAGCGCCCTCGCTATAGCTGCCGCCTGGTACGTCGATCCGCAGGGCGCAGATCTGGCAGCGGTTCTCGTGCCAGGCCTTCACCTGGCGCGTCACAGCGCTACTGCGCACGATTCGCTGCACGGTAGTGGTGACACGCCCGGGTGATTCGGCACCGGCCGGAACGTTACCAGCGTCAGTAGGAGCCAGTCTGCCCTCATCGGTCGGAAGCTCTTCCTGCTGTACCCGGGTGGGCAGGAGAGTTCCCTCGTGGGCTTCCAATCTGAACTGCCAGATCAGAAACCCGTCGATTCCCAGCTTGCTGCCGTAGCTGGTTACGCGGAACAGGCCGTCGTACCGGTACCCCTCGTCGGGTGCCCACTCGGAGCCCGCGTGAGCTCCGCGCAAGACACGAACCGGCAGCCCTTCCAAGTAGCTCGTGACCAGTGCCGCATTTCCGGAGTCGTCGATGGTCTGATCGCTGACCTGATTCTTGGATGAGTCCTGGCCACCGTGACCGGTGTAGATGATGACATCGCCGTAGTCCTCGTCGTCCTTGTATCCACCAGACACGACGATGGACTCGGCGCCGTTCTTCTTCACACCGCAGATCCCTGCGATAAGGGGGCGGTGGATGCCAGCCTCGTGTGCGAGCCGCCGACTAGTGAATCGCTGACCAACGTACGTGTTGGGTACTTCGCCGATCATGGAAGCTCCTTCGACTTCGCAGCTCAGAGGTGTGCCGTGGTGCGTCACTGGCTCTTTCGCGGACGTCCACGCCCCGCGGTGACCAGACCAAGCGCCGAGAGCACCTTGACCTCGTCCATGGGAGCCAGCTCCGGCGACTGTCGAGCGAGGGTGCTGATCACCTTGCGAGTCGCTTCCTCGTAGGCGCCACGAGTGGCGCCGGCCTGTCCGGCCTTCCAGGTGCCCGACTTGGAGTCGAAAGAGGTTCGCACAAGGGTGTCCTCGAACAGTTGGTGGACGAAGACCTTCTCGTTGTCCTTCGTGGATTCACGGAGGTCGTCACGCCGCCACGGCAGCTTGGACAACTCGTCTACGACCTGACGCGCGTCCAGTCCCGCCACGCCCGCGGCGGCGATGACGTTCGCGATGACGTGGAGGCCCGCGGCGGCCGAGTGGACGTACTCCGCTTTGAACTCCGAGGCTGTCAGGCGATCAGCGGCCATCTCCCCCCATCCGGGTACGCGCGTGAACGCGTAGTCCAGGATGGCGACGATCTCCGTCGAAACGGCTTCAATGATCTGGTCGAGCGACCTTCCGTCCCGCTTGGCGCGATCTTCGAAGATCTGGTTCAGGATGTCCTCGCGCTGGTCAGGTGTACGGTCACGCACCCCAACTCCGGCGATCGCGGCAGCGGCGGACCGTACGGCGGCGGCGGGGTAGAGCGGGTCGTACTTGCGCCCCTTGGTTGCTGCGAGCTTCTGGGCTGCCTTCGCGCCCAAGTACGCGGTCCGGTCGGACAGGTAGCGGCTCTTGCGTGTCACCTGCTGACCGAGCCGGTTCTGTACCGCGCTGCTGTCCATGATCGCGATCAAGCTCGCGCTGATGGGGCGCGTGCTCGCCATCTTGACGAAGATCGTTGAGAGAACAGCCGGGTCACCTTCGAGGAGCAGGGTCATCTCGATGCTGCTCTTCTCAAGCATCTCGCGCGCCTCACGGAATTCCTCGGAGGAGGGGTCCTGCATCACCCTCCGCCACGCATCCGTGAGGCCCTTCACGCGGTGCTGTCCGTCCTCCACGATCGGGTTCTCACTCGTCACCGGAACCACGAACTTGACGAGCCAGACATTGTTGGCGATCGGCTGGAGGATCTCGATCTTCACGTCATCCTCGGGGATGGCGATCGTGAGCGTTCCCAGGTACGGACGGTCACTTTCAGTGAGGAAGGTGGCGATCTTCTCCGCATGCTTGTCGCTGATGTCGCGCTGCCCCGGAGTCGTGAGGCTCTCCGTGTCGAAGTCGTGCCGCGTCAGCAACCGCTCAAAGGTGAGGCGTTCGGCGACCTCCTTGAACGGCACCGTGAAGGTGATCTTCCCCATCGAGCCGGCGTGGGACATGAAGCCGATCGCCTCGAACTTCGAGGGGAGGGTGATCGATCCGTCACGAAGGGCCTTGGCGGCCTCATCGAGCGTCGTGTCGTGCTGGTTGAACCCCATGCGGCGTACCCTTCGTATGGCCCGTCAGGGCTGATGAGGCGGCTCAGAGCGCGGCGATCTTCCCGGATACAGCGCTCTGGGCCGCCGTTCCGTTGCCTACGATACAGCCTAGTAATCCGCCTGGCGGTTTTTCCTGAGGAATGACGGAACCTCAACTCGGCACGCCAGGCCGTTCCGTGACTGTTCGTAGATTCACCATGGCAGTCCCTCGCCTTCCATCGATGGCCAGACGAACGCAGAGCAGGCCAGCCTTAAGGCCCAGCTCCAGTCGGATCGGTCAGCAATGGCTACAGCAACGGCTCGCGACCCGGCAGTACGGCGCCGGCGCTGCCATGCCTGCCCCATGCGGGCCCCGACTTGCGCCGGGGGCCGGGGTGTCAGCCCGCGTAGACGCGGGGATCGCAGCCGTGGTTGCACGTGGGGCAGAAGGGTGAGGCCGTCGGATCTTCGTAGTACGGGTTAGGGATGACGCCGCCGTCCTACTGGGGGTGGGTGGCGTGCGCCCTCCCAGAACCGTGCCGCCTTAGGAATCAGGGCAAAGGCGCCGACCGGCAGCAGCCCACATCGGCAGCTCAACCAGCGGCGCCCGTCCGCTACCGCTAGTACCCCGCGTTTCCCCGCCGGCTCGGACAGACGTGGGGCACGGTGATTCAGCGCGTTTGCCGTGTGCAGCGAGACAAGAGCAGGAGAGAGCCCCTGGGCCTAACCTGCACGGTTGCGATACTGATCGATCCGCACCGGGATCCCTAGACGCCCTTCGCTCCCCGTGAGTCCCCGCACAATCTGGTACGGATGCGACACGGGGACTTCTTCGCCCCGAAGCAACTCGGGCGTGGGCGTTCCCCGGGCCCGCTGTGCCTCTCTCCTGTGCTGATAGTCCGCAGACGTTCGCGCTCGTCCGCTGCTGTTCGTCGGCGTTGTCACGCAGTTAGACACCCACCAACCTGTGAGTCAGCGCTCGGCAGTCGGGGGCTGTGGGGCAGGGGCCTGACAGTCGTGCAGCATGAATCCCTCGGGAACGCTGTTGCCGCACTTAGGGCAGTCGGGTACTCCAAGCATGGCCAGGTTGAAGTCCAGCGTCTCCAAGATCGCGTGATCGGAGCAGTAACGCGTACCTGGCTGAGCCTCGTTGCCACAGCCGCCGTCAGCCAGGTAATTACACGTTGTCGACACGACGTCTCCCCCATCTTGACTTGGCCCAGCCTGCACTAGACCACCTGCGATGGATCATAGGTCGGCCGCACCCCTTGGGAGTTGGTGCCGGCCACGCCCATTGCAGCTCCCACCCCATCTGGCCTCGACCCACACGACTCCCAAGTCTGTTGGTAGTCCAGGGCCTCTCGTGCCGGGTGGTTCACCTGCGTTCGTGGCCGTCTCATTATTCAGCGCGAGCCGACGGCCGGGCCTCCTGAACGGTGGTGCCCGTCGCTGAATGAGCCGGAAACTGAGACGGACGGACACCCGCCTGACCAGGTGCGCTCCTCGATGCGAACTACGGGCGGGGTGGTTGTCGAGGTCGGCTGGGCTGGTCAGACGGTCCGTGAGGGCACGGGCCGGCTAGTCCTGGTCAGCCGGGGTTGCTGTACTTCGCTGCTGTACGCAACTTGCCTCGTCAGTGGAAAATGCCACGCACAGTGTCGAGTCGTTGGTGCAGGCTAGCCAGCATGACTGCCACGGATGCACCGACGTACGGGTTCGAAGAGCTCTACCCCGCCCTCGGCATGCTTGTCGTAGCAAGCGCCGGTATGGAGTCTCGCCTGCGCTACGTAGTGTCCGAGCTGGCAGGCGGGGACGATGCCGGATGGATCATCTTCGAGGGGCAGTCTGTCGAGTGGCTGGTGCAGAACGGCATTGCTGCGCTGGGGCAGTTGGAGTCCATGAAACGATGGCCGCAGGAAAACTCGGATCGTATCCGCGACGCCCTGCGGACGGCTCTGGATGCTAGCCGTCTGCGTAACCTGATGGTCCATGGGGAATGGCGCATAGACTGCTTGGATTGGGAAGAGTGCGCGCCGCGGTCCTCCAGTGGTCCCCCCGACCATCGGATCTTCCACGTATGCCGCAGCCGCTATCGAAAGGGTCTCGAAGAGCGACAGGTCGCCGTCTGTGACGTTGAAGCACTGGCGGACAAGATGTGGTCGCTCGAACGAGAGCTTAGGCAGTCAATGAAGGCAGCCGTCGACGCGTGGTTGGGACGAGAGCCTGAGGTTGTCACTGAAGCGTCCCCAAGCTGAACGTTCAGCACGGTCGGCGGGGTCTCAATGACCCAGGCAAGCGTTTTTGCGTGGTTCGTGGAGCACCAGTTTGGAAGACCTCGTATGCGGATCCCAGCCGACCTGCGGCGTTCCTGACCCGCGGAGGAGCGGCGGAATCACCGACCCTCCCCGCGGTTCCCTCCTCGGCTCTGTCTGATCGGGCACGCGTGGGGCACGGCTGCGGGGCTTGTGGCTGGACGACACGCTCATTAGCCACGGTGATAGCGGTACCGACGCGGAGCGACCACACCGGCCTCCGCCACATCGCGGCAGCAGCTGCTCCCCAACCAGCCCATTTCCGGTGGTGCGGTCGCCTCACGCTTCCGTCATCCGTGACGGCGGGGGTACGGCGCCCTGCCTCACTCAGGCCTGGCAGTCAGCCGACGCCGCGCAAGAGACCACCTCTCCCCTTGCTGCTAGCCGTCTTCAGGCCGCCCGTTTTGGCCGCAGTCGGCAGCGCTCGTGGCTACGCGTGCCATGTGACGGTTGCCGTGCTTGAAGGCCTACTTCGGCTGCCCATCAACCCAAGCTGTCAGGCGTGCGGACGGCGCCCGGGCTGGAGCGGGGCGTCAGACAGGAGCGCAGGCCCGGGCGACGGGCCGCGCGCGCCG
The DNA here is from genome assembly GCF_042889835.1 of Streptomyces sp. NPDC002463. NCBI lineage: Bacteria > Bacillati > Actinomycetota > Actinomycetes > Kitasatosporales > Streptomycetaceae > Streptomyces > Streptomyces sp. NPDC002463. The sequence continues at coordinate 82,037 of NZ_JBIARL010000001.1, read as the reverse complement.
CGCCGTGCGCGGCGGGTGCCTTGATGAGGTAGAGAAATCTGTAACAGGTCCCGCTGATCCTCGGCTACGCCGCGTTGAGCGCATCGGCGATGGACTGCATGTCCTGGGTGACTACGTCGGCCTGCGCCTTGGTGAACGCCTCGGACTTGTGGGGCTTGTTCGCGTAGCCGATGACCGTTGCTCCGGCGGCGTGGGCGGCCTGGATGTCCGTGAGTGAGTCGCCGATCAGCGTGCAGCTCGTGACGTCGACGTGCATCAACTCGGCTGCCGTGATGAGCGGGAAGGGATTCGGCTTCATCAGGTGCGGCTGTTCGGAGGGGCGGCCCACGATCTTGGCGGCGTACTCGTCCAGCCCGTGCCGCTCAAGGAAAGTCCGTACGCACTCAGCAGAGTTGTTGCTCACGACTGCCACGCCTCGCCCGGCGGAACGCGCCGCCCGGAGTGCTTCGGCCGCACCTGGTGTCGGCTGCCCGGCTACCGCGACGGCTCGGACCTCGGCGTCCGTCAGTGCCTGCTCGATCTTCTGGCCAAGCGCGCTGTCGGCCTCGTGCGCGATGCGCAGCACCTCGATCGGGTCGTCCGTCTGGGCGGCCTTCGCGCCCGCGGCTTCGTTCTCGGCGGAGAGGAGGGCGGTCAGTTCTCCCGCAACCTCGGGTGCCGGCAGTCCGGCGAACACGTCGCACACGGGCCCGTCGAAGTCGAAGAGGATGACTCGGGCGTTGGCCAGGGTTTCGGTGAGTGGGTCAGTGTGCGTCAAGGTCGAAGTCCCTTCCGATCGTCTCCCAGACGCTGTCGAACCACATCCGGGCCTGCTGGACCTGCTGCGCTCCGCTGGACGACTCGCCGTCGTTGACCGAGTGGTGGAAGAGCGTCGTGTCCTTGCCCACCAGGTCGTAGATCTCGATCGTCTCGCCCTGGGCGACGACCTTGTTGGGACGGATCGGGTAGTACCCGAAGAACGCGTCCTCGTTGTTGATCACGTACAGCTTGAAGAACTGAGTGCCGCTGTGGACGCGCACGCTGATGCGGGTCTCGGCGACAAGCCCCAGATGCTCCAGCTCGGTGATCGCGTCCCGAATGCTGCGGGTGTAGCCGACCATGATGTCGTGCATCCGGTCGCGGAGCCGCTTGTCGTCGGCCCCGTCCGACATCCGCACCGGGGCGGCCTGGGGCACGGCCATGTCCGGGACGAGTATCCGCATGGTGATGCTCGACGGGGTCAGCCTGCCGATGCGGATCTTGTCGAGCGGCTCTTGAAGCGCGCCGTGGAGGGTCTCGCTGGAGAACCCCGCGAAGTCGATTGTGACGTGGTCCTTCGCGAATGCCTGCTCGACGTACGGGCGGAGGCCCGCCGGCCGCTCGGTTCGGTTGCGGACGTAGACGCCGCTGCCCTTGCGGGAGACCACGAGTCCTTCGTCTTCGAGGTCCCGGAGCGCTCGCTGAATCGTCGCCCGCGCGAATCCGTATCGCTCCGTCAGCTCCTTGTGTGACGGCAGCTTCTCGCCGGGCGCCAGGCGCCTGGTGCGGATCGCTGCTCCAAGGCTGCTGGCCACCTGCTCATACGGGGCTCGGTCGTCGTCGGGGTCGAGGGGCTCGGGGACAAAGGTCATGAAGCCGATGGTAGGCGACTCAACTCAAGCAGGACAGCCATGGCAGTCATGTTGTTGACATGGCTAGCCATCTCCCATAACTTCGAGATGTGACCAACCAGGTTAGCCAAGTTGGTCATCTAGCCTCGTCCTGCCATCTCGAAGGAGAAACCCATGCCGTCGTTCAAGGTGGACACCTCGACCGCCGTGGTGTTCGTGGCCACGGCCCCCGTCCCGAAGCTCGTGAGCAAGCAGACCGGTGAGCGCGCCATGGACCGGGAGACCGGTGCCGGGCTGTCCACGGTGGGCCTGCTGATCTCGGACGAAGGGGAGGGCAACCTCTACCAGGTGACCATCCCGGAGACCGGTCTCCCCGAGGGCCTGACGCCGGGTATGCCGGTGTCGGTGATCGGACTCAAGGCCCGGGACTGGGAGAACACGTTCAACGGCCAAACCCGGCACGGCATCTCGTTCCGCGCCGTCGCGGTCACCCCGATGGGCGTCTGACCATGACGGACATGGCGACCTTATGGGAGGTCGGCCTCCCGCTCGCCGGAGCCGCAGGCGGTCTCGGCTACGCGAAGGTCCGCGCGCCGGGTGTCTTCTGGTCGCTGGTGGGCCTGCCGGTGACCACGACGCGGTTCGCGGTCACCTACCGGTCGACGATGGACGTGTGCGGGCTGACGGTGCAGCCGTCCCGCCTGCGGGCGTTCATGGTTCGCAACCTCGCCCGCCGCCCCGACGTCCAGGCCGTGCCGCCGAAGGTCCGCCGTGTGCGGGGCACTTCGACCGGCCTGCGGGTCACACTGCGGCTGCCGGCCGGTCTGGAGCCCGCCGACGTGATGGCGGCCTCCGAGCGCCTGCGGCACGCCTGGGGCGTCCACTCCGTCACCGTCGCCGAGACCAAGCCCGGGTTCGTGGAACTGCGAATGACCGGGTATGACGTCCTTAACCGGGTAAGGATGCCTCGCCAGAGCCCCTCGGGGCCGATGACGGTGCCGGTCGCTCTCCGCGAGGACGGGACCGCGTTCGTCCGGGACTACCTGAAGGTCCCGCACGCGCTGACCCTCGGTGCCAACCAGTCCGGCAAGTCGATGTACCAGCGCAACCTGGTCGCCGGGCTCGCCCGGCTTCCGGTGGCCCTGGTCGGGATCGACTGCAAGCGGGGCGTCGAACAGCGTGGCTACGCGCCCCGGCTGTCGGCCCTCGCGACCACCCCGGAGGAGGCCGACGGGCTCCTGGACGGGCTGGTCGAGGAGATGGAAGACCGCTTCGACCTGCTCAGCAACCACGGTGTCGCCGACATCTGGGACCTGCCCGACCACCTCCGCCCCGCGCCGGTCGTGGTCCTGGTCGACGAGGTCGCGGAGCTGTTCCTCGTGGCGACGAAGAAGGACGAGGAACGCCGGGACCGGATGGTCACCCAGCTCATCCGACTCGGGCAGCTGGCCCGCGCCGCCGGCATCTACCTGGAAATCTGCGGACAGCGGTTCGGCTCCGACCTCGGCAAGGGAGCCACCGCCCTGCGCGCCCAGCTCACCGGACGGACCGTCCACCGCGTCAACGACAAGCAGACCGCCGAAATGGGCGTCGGCGACATCGCCCCCGACGCGGTGGTCACCGTGCTGACGATCCCGCCGGACCGGCCCGGCGTCGCGGTGGCCGGTGACACCTCCGGCGGCTGGTCCCGCATCCGCACCCCCGCCCTCACCGCCGCCGAAGCCGCCGCGATCTGCACCGCACACGCGCACCTCACCCCGGACCTGCCCGCTGTCGCCGCTTACCGCCCGGCCTTCCCGGCCGGTGGTGCCGCTCCGGCGCCGGTGCCGCTGGTGAAGCCGAGTCCGGCCACCACGTAGCGCTGCTGTTCCCCCTTGGTCGGCGTGACCGTCTCACGCCAGGTCCCTACCGACCCATGCCTGAAAGGAGGTGAACCCTCGTGTTCCGCACCCTCCGTCCCGACGCCGTGCTGATCCAGGCCGTCATTGCCGGGGCCCTGTCCTTCGCCCACCTGCACGACCTGGCCGAAGCGGCCGGGCAGGACGGCTGGAAGGCGTGGGCCTACCCGGTCAGCGTCGACCTGCTCCTGGTCGCCGCCTGGCGCCGGATGCGCACCACCCCCGGCAACCGCGACGCCTGGCTGTGGTTCGCCATCGCCTTGATCGCCTCGCTCGGCGCCAACGTCGCCACCGCCGGACTCCTCGACATGAACGACGTCCCGGACTGGCTGCGCATCCTCGTCGCCGGGTGGCCCGCCCTGGCCTTCCTCGGTGGCACCCTCCTCGCCCACACCGCCCACCCCACCCCCGAACCTGCTCCCGTCCCCGTGCCGGAGCCCGAACCCGCGGTCGACCTCGTTGTCGAGCGGACACCGGAACCGGCCCCCGAGCTGCCGCCGGCCGAACCCGCCACCGTGGAAGCCCTGCCGGAGCCCGCCCCGCAGGAAGAACGGCCGGAGCCCGCCCCCTCGGCGCCCGCCGTCCCGGTACCGCCCGCACTGCTGGCCCATGCCCAGAAGATCGCGGACGCCCACCGTGCCCAGACCGGTGCGCCGATCGACGCGGAGACCCTCCGCACCCGGCACGGCATGCCCGCCGCGCTCGCGGACTCCATCGCGCTCCAACTCGCCTGACCAGGAAGGAGGCAACACCCGTGCGTCCGAACCGCTTCCACGACGTGATCCGGATCGGCCCGGTGCAGGTCGGCACCCACCGCGACGGCCGGGGCCGGACCAAGCACACCGCCGTGTGCACCGCCCCCGGCTGCGACTTCTCCGCCGACTACAACACCCGCCCGGCCGCCGAACTCGCCGCCCGCACCCACCGCTGCCAGCCCCGCTGACCTTGAAGGAAACCCCGTCATGGACGTCCCGCTCTGGCTCGCCCTGATCGTCGTCGGCGGCCTCGGAATCAAGCTCATCCGCCCGCCCTGGTGGCTCGTCGCCGTGATCCTCCTCGGCGGCTACCTCCTCGCCGACAGCGTCCTCGCCCCCGTCATCGACACCACCATCAAGTAGGGAGACCCGCCATGTTCCAGCCGCGCATCCCGGTCAACCCGCTTCCGACCGGCCTCGTCACCCCGCCCATCCAGCCCACCACCACCGACATCGAGCCGGTCACCGCGACCCCGGCCCCGGTGCCGACCGCCCCGACCCGGACGGCGATCGAGCTCACCCCGGGCAGCGCGCTCGCCCTCGCCGCCGGTGGTGGCGCCGTGGTCCTGGTCGTCGGCGCCGTCCTGGTCTCCATGCTCCTCGCCGTCGCCATCACCGGCGCCTCCATCGCGGTCGTGGCGATCGTCCTGCGGCTGCTCGTCCGTGACATGCAGAAGGGCCGGTGACCCCCATGGACACCCAGACGATCGCGGCCGCCGGGTTACCGGCCCTCGGGTGGGCCCTGCACGGAGGACTCCTCCTGCGCCGCCTGGCCACCGCCCGCCGCGACCCCCTGACCGGCCTGCACACCCGCGCCGGATGGACCGCCCGCGCCGAACACCTCCTGTCCAAGCACCCCGGCGCCCTGGTGCTCCTGGTCGACCTGGACGACTTCAAGGCCATCAACGACACCCACGGCCACGCCGCCGGTGACGCGGTCCTCACCGCCACCGCCCAGCGGCTCACCACCTGGTGCGGACGCCACGGGATCGCTGCCCGGCTCGGCGGGGACGAGTTCGCCGCCATCGTCACCGACCCCGACCGCACCGCCGGCCTCTTCGCCCTGCGGCTCGCCCTCGACGAGCCGGTCACCCACGACGGTCACGTCCTGCCGGTGTCGGCCTCGGTCGGGCACTGCCACCGCGACCAGCTGCTGGTCCCGGTCCTCACCGACGCTCTGTCGGCCGCTGACTCCTCGATGTACGCGGCCAAGGGCCACGGCAGGCGCAACAACACACACTGAGCGGCCCCCGGAGCGGCCTCGGTCGCCAAACTTCCGCCGCCCCGGGCGCCTTCAACCCCATTCCAGATCCACTAGACCCGAAAGGGAGTACTCATCATGGCCCAGACCACCCCGACCACGCGCGTCTGCCGCGACTGCGACGGCTTCGCCACCGCCACCATCACCAGCGGCCTCCGGACCATCGACGGCGCCCGGGACACGATCCGCGTGAACTGCCCCAGCTGCCGGGGCCTCGGCCACACCACCCCCGCCGCCCTCGTCCGCGCGGGGAAGTGACCCGTTGACTGACACCGCCACTGCGGCGGGCCTGGACCCGGCCACCCTGAGCGACCTGCTCCGGCTGGCCGGGTCCCCCGGCTTCGACCGCCTCACCGAACAACTCCGCCGCACCGGCGGATGCACCGCCCCCATCCGCCTCACCGGCGCCACCAAACTCCTCGACCCGGCCACCAAGACCGTGCTCCACGCGTACAACACCGACGCCGAACCCGGCGGCGTCCTCCGCGTCGCCTGCGGCAACCGGCGAGCCTCCCGCTGCCCCTCCTGCGCCTGGACCTACGCCGGCGACACCTACCACCTCATTCGCGCCGGACTCACCGGCGACCCCGACAAGGGCACCCCGGAGACCATCCGCGATCACCCCCGCGTCTTCGCCACCCTCACCGCCCCGTCCTTCGGCCCGGTCCACAACCGTCCCGGGACCCGGCCCTGCCGCTGCGGCACCCGGCACGCCGAGGACGCCCCGGAGCTGGGCACCCCGCTCGACCCGTACACGTACGACTACGCGGGCGCGGTGCTGTGGAACAACCACGCCTCCGAGCTGTGGCGCTACTTCACGATCTACCTCCGCCGCGAGATCGCCGCCCGCGCCAGCCTCACCCAGAAAGCCGCCCGTGAACAGTCCCGCGTCTCCTTCGGCAAGGTCGCCGAGTACCAAAAACGCGGCGCCGTCCACTTCCACGCCGTCATCCGCTTCGACGGCCCCGACGGACCGGCCACCCCGCCCCCGGCCTGGGCCACCCTCGACCTCCTCACCGACGCCATCTACGCCGCCGCCGCCCGCGTCCGCGTCGTCGTCCCCGCCGCCCCCGCGCACGGCGTGGACCAGGACCTTGAGCTCACCTGGGGCACCCAGCTCGACATCCAGCCCATCGGCGCCTTCGACCACGGCGAAGAGCTCACCGAACAGGCCGTCGCCGCCTACGTCGCCAAATACGCCACCAAAGCCGCCGAGACCACCGGCACCGTCGCCCGCCCCGTCGGCAACAAGGAAGCCCTGCTCCTCCTCGACGTCCCCGACCACCCCCGACGCCTCATCGAAGCTTGCATGGACCTGGACGCGGCCTATCCGGACCGGCGCCTGCGCGCCTGGGCCCACATGCTCGGCTTCCGCGGCCACTTCTCCACCAAATCCCGCGCCTACTCCACCACCCTCGGCGCCCTGCGCCAGGTCCGTGCCGACTACCGCGCCGCCCAGCAACGCACCGCCCTCGGCCTGCCCGACCCCGACGAAAACCCCGAGTCCACTCTCCTCGTCGTCGCCCACTGGGCCTACGCCGGCCACGGCGCCACACCCGGTGAGTCCTGGCTCGCCGCCAACATCCGCCGCGACATCCAGCACAACCGCGAACACGCCAGAGAGATCCGCACCGAACTCGAAGCCCAGGGGGATGAGCTGCTGTGAAGGACGAGTTGATGACCGTGCCGCAGATCCTTGCCGAGCTGGGTGGGGTGTCACGACGGACCTTCTATCGGTGGCGTGAGCTGGGGCAGGGACCGAACGCCTTCAAGTTGCCGAACGGTGAGCTTCGCGTGTGGCGGTCGGACTTCTCGGCCTGGCTCCGGGGTCTCGAAGGAGCCGCCGCGTGAAGTCGACTGATGTGCGCGTCTGGTCGATTCGGACCAAGCAGGGAGTCCGCCCGTCCTATGAGGTGCGGTGGAAGGTGGCGGGTGAGCCGTTCTCTCAGACGCGGAAGACCAAGGCGCTCGCCGACAGCTTCCGGTCGAAGCTGCTTCGAGCCGCGCGTGATGGCGAGGAATTCGACACTGAGTCCGGACTGCCCGACTCGATGGCGGAGAAGAAAGCCACGCTGAGCTGGTACGAATTCGCCTTGAAGTACCTGGCCATGAAGTGGCCGCACGCTGCCCCCAACACGCGTGACGGCATCAATGAATCACTGACCGCCGTGACCATCGCGCTCCTGGAGGACTGGCCCGGCAGGCCTGCGGACGATGTCCTTCGTAAGACGCTGCGGTCGTGGGCCTTCGTGCTTCCCGCGCCGGGGGAGAGGGAGCTGCCCGTGGATGTCGGCAACACGCTTCACTGGGTGGCGAAGGCGTGCCGCCCCATGGCGGTCCTCGCCGATCCCGTGGTCGGGCGAGCCGTTCTCGACTCCCTGAAACTCAAGCTGGACGGGACCGCTGCCGCTGCCGAGACCGTACGGCGGAAGCGCCGCACGCTCATTAACGCGCTGAATTACGCCGTCGATCTTGGGGAGTTCTCAGAGAATCCGCTGGCCTCTGTTCGCTGGCAGAAGCCGAAGGTCTCCAATGAAGTGGATCCGCGGGTCGTTGCGAATCCTGAGCAAGCCCGGTCGCTCCTCCACGCCGTCTCGTACATCGGTGGCTACCGGCGGGCCCGCGGCCGGCGCCTGGTCGGACTCTTCGCCGGGATGTACTTCGGAGGCTTCCGACCTGCCGAAGTGGTCGGCCTGACCGAGCCGGATCTCACCCTTCCTGCTTCCGGCTGGGGGACCGCCCTCCTGCACCGGACCCGTCCCAGCGTCGGCAAGCAGTGGACCGACTCCGGCGAGAGCCACGACGACCGCGGCCTCAAGAACCGGCCCACGGAGGATGTACGGCGGGTGCCGATCCCTCCCCAGCTCGTGAGGATTCTCCGGGAGCACATCGAGACCTTCGGCACCGCAGCCGACGGGCGGTTGTTCTTCAGCGAGAACGGGGGAGTGGTGTCCTCCTCCACCTACTACCGGGCCTGGCAGGAAGCCCGGGAGCTCGCGCTTCCGCCGGCCGTCGTCGCCTCGCCGCTCGCCCGACGGCCGTACGACCTCCGGCACTCCGCGCTCTCCACGTGGCTCAACGCGGGCGTGGACGCCACTGAGGTCGCCGAGCGCGCCGGCAACAGCGTGGAGGTGCTGCTGACTCGGTACGCGAAGTGCCTCGACGGCCGCCAGGAGGTGGCGAACCGGCGTATCGAGGAGCTGCTGCGCGAGTACGAGTGAGTGTCGCCTGACACCCTTGTCCTCATGGCCCCTGGACCTGTCCGGGGGCCTTTCAGCTGCTTCGATCTCGGACGGACGACGTCTAGAACGGGGGAGTCCACCCCGGCGGCCACCTCGTCGCATACCCAGGCGGGGGCCAGACATCAGAACCCTTGTACATGCACCACTGACGGCCCAGCCACTCGCACTCCGGTACGGAGCCTTCCCAGTCGTCAGTGCAGCGGTCGGCCCACTCACGGCCCACCAGTACCGGCCGGGTAAGCACCTCGCCCGCGGTGTCCTGGACGCGCAGGACCAGGCCGAAGTCGGTGATCCCGGGGTTGCCCCGCGGTCCGTACGACACCCTGCGAGCAGGCGAGGAATAGAGGTCCAGGACCGTCTCTTCGAGTACGGCCGGCACGCGGCCGGTCAATTCCAGTCCGCCCAGGGTCACGCGCGGGCCGTGGGCAGCGTCGGCAGCCACGCAGAAGAGCCGGCCGGTGCCCTCGAAGTACGCGTAGACAGCGGGCACCGCTGGATGGAAACCGAGTTGGAAGCCGTAGACGTCCGGGTAGAAGGGTTCAGCTGAGAAACGCTTCAGCTCAAAGGCTTCCGGGAGCGCAGCCCTGACCTCGTCGGGGGACATGCCGAAGCGCAGCGGGCCGACGCTCTCCAGTGGGTTCAGCACCCACACCGGCCGGCCTGGCTCCGTCGAGGTCTCCCCGATTCCCGAGACCATCCGCTGTTCCCCCTCGCTCGTCGGCCCGATACCTGGACCTGACCTGCCTAGATGCCTCACGGCCCAGGCCGCGAATAGGCCGCGTCCTCCGTCATACGGCCGCTCACCCCGGCACACGCCTGCACATACAACAAGACCCCGTCCTCAGCGTTTCCGCTGATCACGGGGTCTGTGTGGCACTTCTGCGAAGTGCCCCCGGCAGGATTCGAACCTGCGCACACGGCTCCGGAGGCCGTTGCTCTATCCCCTGAGCTACGGGGGCGTCCGCCGTGTTTCTCGGCGACGGGTAGAACCCTACCAGCTCTGTGGGTGTGCCTGTGAACAGGTATTTCCGGGGCGTCACCGAGGGGTGCGTCCCCCGCACGGGTCAGAAGTGGGCAAAACCCGGACGCGGCCCTTCGGGGCGGCCTACTCTCGTTCGTGTGTCAGGCGTGTCCGGTCGGGTGCTCGTTGTCGATGACAACAAGGTGATCCGCCAGTTGATCAGGGTCAATCTCGAACTCGAGGGGTTCGAGGTCGTGACCGCGGCCGATGGTGCCGAGTGTCTGGATGTCGTACATCGAGTCTGTCCTGATGTCGTCACCCTGGACGTCGTCATGCCCCGCTTGGACGGGATCAAGACGGCCGAGCGACTGCGGGCCGACCCGCGGACCAGTCATCTGCCGGTGGCGATCATCAGCGCCTGTGGCGAGCACGAGGTCGGCGGGGTCTCCTCCGGTGTCGACGCGTTCCTCGCCAAGCCCTTCGAGCCCTCGGAGCTCGTGCGCGTCGTGCGGCAGTTGATGCACCGCGAGCGGCGGGAGCGCCCCGAGGCGGCCGGGCCCGACGGGGGAGAGGACCCTGCCGCAGTCGTCGTACCGAAGGAGCAGGACGTCCGACGTGCCGGGAGCTCGCGCGGGGTGAGCTGAGCCGCGGTGCCCGCATGGCGAAACCGGTTCGCGTTCCGACCCCCCTCCTCCCCTAGGCTGGTCCCGTGACCCCCGCGGACCTCTCCCTCACCGTGCAGCACGCCGTGCGCCGTGCGGTCGACGACGGTGCGCTGCGGGTCGATGTCCCTTCCCGCGTCAAGGTCGAGCGGGCCCGCCCCGGGGGTACCGGGGAGTACGCCAGCAACGTCGCGCTGAGTCTCGCCCGGCCTGCCGGGCGCGCGCCTCTCGACGTCGCGCAGATCCTCCAGGAGCGGCTCCGTGAGAGCCCCGGGATCCTCGCCGTCGACATCACCGGGCCCGGGTTCCTGAACTTCACCCTGCGTGCCGATGCCGGCGGTGATCTCGTACGGGCGATCCGCGCGGCCGGGTTGCGGTACGGGCACGGCAGCGCTCTCGCCGGGACCGTCGTGCGCTTCGCCGACGTGACCGAGCCGCGCGCCTCGGTCGTGACCGACGTCGTGCTGCGGCTGCTGCGGGGGCAGGGGGCCGACGCCGACTTCGGGGGGGACGAGCGGATCCCCGTACGGGGTGGGGCGTACCAGCCAGGGCTCCTCGGCGTCGACGCCGCTCGGTGGGCCCTGCTGCGGGCCGCCACTCATGATCGCGTTCTCGACGGGGCTCCTCTGCTCGTCCAACACGAGCGCAACTCACTCTTCCGTGTGCGGTACGCCCATGCCCGGGTCCGCCGGCTGCTCGTCAACGCGGCGGACCTCGGCTTCAGCCCCTCGTACGACACGGACATCCAAGCCCCCGAGCTTCTCGGCGTCCTCGGCGACCACCCCTTCGTCCTCCTCGCCGCCGCCCGCCACCGCGCCCCCGACCGGGTCGCCCGGCACCTCGAAGCCACCGCCGACGCGCTGCTCGCCTTCCAGCACACCGTGCTGCCGCTCGGCGACGAGAAACCCTCGGCCGCCCATCGCTCCCGGCTCGCGCTCGCCGAAGCCGCCGGGACGGTGCTCGCCGGTGGCCTGTCCCTGCTCGGCATCAGCGCACCCGACCAGATCTGAAAGAGCCAGTCGCCATGAGCCGTTCCGCCCACCCCGCCGGGCCCCGCCACGCCGACGTCCTGCCCGAGGGGCACTACACCGCTCCGCCCGCCGACCTCAACCAGCTCGACCCCAAGGTCTGGGCCCGGACCGTGAGCCGGGACGAGCGCGGGGTCGTCACCGTCGGCGGGATCGCCGTCGACGCCCTCGCCGAGGAGTTCGGCACGCCCGCCTACTTCCTCGACGAGACCGACTTCCGCGCCCGCTGCCGCGCCTGGGCCGAGGCCTTCGGCAAGGACGCCGACGTGTTCTACGCCGGGAAGGCCTTCCTCTCCCGCGCCATCGTGCGCTGGCTCAAGGAGGAGGGGCTCAACCTCGATGTCTGTTCCGGGGGCGAGCTGAGCACCGCGCTCTCCGCCGGGATGCCCGCCGAGCGCATCGCCTTCCATGGGAACAACAAGAGCGAAGAGGAGATTCGGCGGGCCGTCGAGGTCGGCGTCGGGCGGATCGTGCTCGATTCGTTCCAGGAGATCGTGCGGGTCGCTCATGTCGCCCAGTCCCTCGGGAAGCGGCAGCGCGTGCAGATCCGCGTCACCGTCGGCGTCGAGGCGCACACGCACGAGTTCATCGCCACCGCCCACGAGGACCAGAAGTTCGGCATCGCCCTCGCCGGCGGGCAGGCCGCCGAGGCCGTGCGGCGGGCGCTCAAGCTCGACGGCCTCGAGCTCATCGGCATCCACTCCCACATCGGCTCGCAGATCTTCGACATGGCCGGCTTCGAGGTGTCCGCGCGGCGCGTCGTCCAGCTGCTCGCCGAGGTGCGGGACGAGCACGGAGTCGAGCTGCCCGAGATCGATCTCGGCGGTGGGCTCGGCATCGCTTACACCTCCGAGGACGATCCGCGTGAGCCGCACGAGATCGCCAAGGCGCTCAGTGAGATCGTGACGCGGGAGTGCGAGGCCGCCGGTCTGCGGACGCCCCGCATCTCCGTCGAGCCCGGGCGCGCCATCGTCGGGCCCACCGCGTTCACCCTCTACCGGGTCGGCACCGTCAAGCCGCTCGAAGGGCTCCGGACGTACGTGAGCGTCGACGGCGGCATGTCGGACAACATCCGCACCGCGCTCTACGACGCCGAGTACAGCGTCAGCCTCGTCTCGCGGACCAGCGAGGCCGAGCCGATGCTCTCCCGCGTCGTCGGCAAGCACTGCGAGAGCGGTGACATCGTCGTACGGGACGCCTTCCTGCCCTCGGACCTGGCGCCCGGCGACCTCGTCGCCGTTCCGGCCACCGGCGCGTACTGCCGCTCCATGGCCAGCAACTACAACCACGCGCTCCGGCCGCCGGTCGTCGCCGTCCGGGACGGCGAGGCGCGGGTCATCGTCCGGCGCGAGACGGAGGAAGATCTCCTGCGTCTGGACGTCGGCTGATGAAATAGTCGAGTGATGGAATTCATGTCTCACGATCCGGACCAACCATGGAATACCCCGTCCGGTGAGTGAGACTGGATCCCACTCGCAAGAGAACCGTAGAGATACGAATCAGAAGTACGAGAATCGAGGTCGGATGATGCGTACGCGTCCGCTGAAGGTGGCGCTGCTGGGCTGTGGAGTGGTCGGCTCAGAGGTGGCGCGCATCATGACGACGCACGCCGACGACCTCGCCGCGCGCATCGGCGCGCCGGTCGAGCTCGCCGGCGTGGCCGTCCGCCGGCCGGACAAGGTCCGCGGGGGAGTCCCAGCGGACCTCGTCACCACCGATGCGACCGCCCTGGTCAAACGCGGGGACATCGACGTCGTCGTCGAGGTCATCGGCGGCATCGAGCCCGCCCGCACCCTCATCACCACCGCCTTCGAGCACGGCGCCTCCGTCGTCTCGGCGAACAAGGCGCTGCTCGCCCAGGACGGCGCGAGCCTGTACGCCGCCGCCGAGCAGCACGGGCAGGACCTCTACTACGAGGCCGCCGTCGCCGGCGCCATCCCGCTGATCCGGCCGCTGCGCGAGTCCCTCGCCGGCGACAAGATCAACCGGGTGATGGGCATCGTCAACGGCACGACGAACTTCATCCTCGACAAGATGGACACCTCCGGCGCCGGGTACTCCGAGGCGCTCGACGAGGCCACCGCCCTCGGGTACGCCGAGGCCGACCCGACCGCCGACGTCGAGGGCTTCGACGCCGCCGCCAAGGCCGCCATCCTCGCCGGGATCGCCTTCCACACGCGCGTGCGCCTCGACGACGTCCACCGCGAGGGCATGACCGAGGTCACCGCCGCGGACTTCGCCTCCGCCAAGCAGATGGGCTGCACCATCAAGCTGCTCGCGATCTGCGAGCGGGCCGCCGACGGCGAGTCCGTCACCGCGCGCGTGCACCCCGCGATGATCCCGCTCAGCCACCCGCTCGCCTCCGTCCGCGAGGCGTACAACGCGGTCTTCGTCGAGGCGGAGGCCGCCGGGCGGCTCATGTTCTACGGCCCCGGGGCGGGCGGCTCGCCGACCGCCTCCGCCGTTCTCGGCGACGTCGTCGCCGTCTGCCGCAACCGTCTCAACGAGGCGACGGGCCCCGGCGAGTCCGCGTACACCCAGCTGCCCGTGAGCCCCATGGGCGACGTGGTGACGCGGTACCACATCAGCCTCGACGTGGCCGACAAGCCTGGCGTGCTCGCCCAGGTCGCGACGGTCTTCGCCGAGCACGGCGTATCCATCGATACGGTGCGCCAGCAGGGCAAGGACGGCGAGGCCTCCCTCGTCGTCGTCACCCACCGCGCGCCCGACGCCGCCCTCTCCGGGACCGTCGAGGCGCTGCGCAAGCTCGACACCGTGCGCGGTGTCGCCAGCATCATGCGTGTTGAAGGGGAGTAAGGACCCATGACCCACAAGGGCACCCACCAGTGGCGCGGCATCATCGAGGAGTACCGGGACCGCCTTCCGGTCACGGACACGACGCAGGTCGTCACGCTCCGTGAGGGCGGCACGCCGCTCGTCCCCGCTCAGGTCCTCTCCGAGCGCACGGGCTGCGAGGTGCACCTCAAGGTCGAGGGCGCCAACCCCACCGGCTCCTTCAAGGACCGGGGCATGACCATGGCCATCACGAAGGCCAAGGAGGAGGGCGCGCAGGCCGTCATCTGCGCGTCCACGGGCAACACCTCCGCCTCCGCCGCCGCCTATGCGGTGCGCGCCGGCATGGTCTCCGCGGTCCTCGTGCCCCAGGGCAAGATCGCGCTCGGCAAGATGGGCCAGGCCCTCGTGCACGGCGCGAAGATCCTGCAGGTGGACGGCAACTTCGACGACTGCCTGACCCTGGCCCGCAGCCTTTCCGAGAACTACCCGGTGGCGCTGGTCAACTCGGTCAACCCGGTCCGCATCGAGGGCCAGAAGACCGCCGCGTTCGAGATCGTGGACATGCTCGGAGACGCCCCCGACATCCACGTCCTGCCCGTCGGCAACGCCGGCAACATCACGGCGTACTGGAAGGGGTACCGCGAGTACGCCGCCGACGGTCTCGCCACCCACCGCCCGCGCATGTGGGGCTTCCAGGCCTCCGGCTCCGCGCCGCTCGTGCGCGGCGAGGTCGTCAAGGACCCGTCGACGATCGCCACCGCGATCCGCATCGGCAACCCGGCCTCGTGGGACTACGCGATCGCCGCGCGCGACGAGTCGGGCGGCTTCATCGACGAGGTGACGGACCGTGAGATCCTGCAGGCCTACCGCCTGTTGGCCGCGCAGGAGGGCGTCTTCGTCGAGCCCGCATCGGCCGCCTCGGTCGCCGGCCTGCTGAAGGCCGCCGCCCAGGGCAAGGTCGACCCGGGCCAGACGATCGTCTGCACGGTCACCGGCAACGGCCTCAAGGACCCCGACTGGGCCGTCGCCGGCGCGCCGCAGCCGGTCACCGTCCCGGTCGACGCCGCGACCGCCGCCGAGCGCCTCGGCCTGGCCTGAAAAGGGCCTGAAACAGCACGGCTCCGCCGGTTCCTGATCGGGTGAAACCCGATCAGGAACCTACATAGGCGCACAGGATGGCTCGCGACACGCATCGTGCGCCTCCTGTGCGCCCTATGTCGCCACAGAACCTTCCTTCGATAGGCTGTACCGAACCCGCCCCGACGCATATGCGCGGTGTCGTTGCCGTTGTCGCCTCCGCGGCCGAAACGGCCCCCCGGGGCGCGGGTCCCGAGTACTTCCCTTGCACCACCCGCTGTCCGAAACACCGTTTCGCAATCAAGGAGAGTCAACGAGCGATGGCCGGTCCAGCGTTCCGCGCCGCCGCCGTACGGGTGCGCGTCCCCGCCACCAGCGCCAACCTCGGCCCGGGCTTCGACGCCTTCGGCCTGTCGCTGGGGCTCTACGACGACGTCGTCGTCCGGGTCGCCGACTCCGGGCTGCACGTCGACATCGCCGGTGAGGGCGCCGAGACGCTCCCGCGCGACGAGCGCCACCTGCTCGTACGCTCCCTGCGCACGGCCTTCGACCTGCTCGGCGGACAGCCGCGCGGCCTCGAGGTCGTCTGCGCCAACCGCATCCCGCACGGCCGCGGCCTCGGCTCCTCCTCCGCCGCCATCTGCGCCGGCATCGTCGCCGCCCGCGCCGTGACCATAGGCGGGGACGCCAGGCTCGACGAGGCCGCCCTCCTGGAGCTGGCCACCGAGATCGAGGGCCACCCCGACAACGTCGCCGCCTGTCTGCTCGGCGGATTCACGCTCGCCTGGACCGAGTCCGGTGCCGCGCGGGCGATCAGGATGGATCCTTCGGATTCCATCGTTCCGGTGGTTTTCGTCCCCGGGAAGCCCGTGCTGACCGAGACCGCCCGCGGACTCCTGCCGCGCACCGTCCCGCACGTGGACGCCGCCGCCAACGCCGGCCGTGCCGCCCTCCTCGTCGAGGCCCTGACCCGCCGCCCCGAGCTGCTGCTCGCGGCCACCGAGGACCGGCTGCACCAGGAGTACCGGGCCCCCGCGATGCCGGAGAGCATCGCCCTCGTGAACCGGCTGCGCGCGGACGGCATCCCCGCGGTCATCTCCGGCGCGGGGCCCACGGTCCTCGCGCTGGCCGAACACGGGACGGCCGACAAGGTCGCCCGCCTCGCGGGCGAGGGCTGGGCCGCCAACCGGCTCGACCTCGACGCGCCCGGAGCGAGCGTCCTGCCGCTGGCGCCCTAGGCGTGTGGCGGCCGGGGCGCCGGGCAGCGCCTCGGACGTCCGGGGCGCCGGGTGCGCCTCGGACAGGAGATTGCCGGTGAGGGAGAGGGGGAATGTTTGTTGGAGCCGGTAGTGTTAACCTCAAGTCTGCACCCGACCTCTTTGTGGAGCGGTGCGGAGTGTCCCCATCAGGGACCACCCATTCTTCCGGGAGCCTCCCCAACTGCCTGAGCAGCCTGCCTGAGCAGTTTCGAGCACGCTCCGGAACCGGCACGACACCCCTCGCTCTTCTTTCGAGCCGAGGGCCGAGCAGGGGGCGCTCGGGCCGGACCCACAGCACGTTCTCTCTCCGCCGTACCCGGCGGGACCACCGCCCCGGACACGGTCCACGAACCAGGACCCTGCCGGACAGCACAACCGGTCGCCGAGCCAGAAGGCCGACGTCCGCTCCAGGGAAGGACCCTTCGTGAGCGACACCACCGATCTGATGGGCGTGACTGCCGACAACAGTGTCGACACCGCCGCGCCCGCCGCAGGTGCCACCGGCACCGCACGGCGCCGCCGCTCCGGCACCGGCCTCGAGGGCATGGTCCTGGCCGAGCTGCAGCAGGTCGCGTCCGGCCTCGGCATCAGGGGCACCGCGCGCATGCGCAAGAGCCAGCTGATCGAGGTCATCAAGGAGGCGCAGGCCGGAGGCTCCGCCGCCCCCGCCAAGACCGCCGACGCCGCCGAGACCAAGCCGAAGCGCCGCACCACCTCCAAGGCCCGCACGGGCGAGACCGCCGAGGCCGCCGCGCCCAAGGCGGAGAAGGCCGAGAAGGCCGTCGCCCAGCAGCAGATCGACATCCCGGGCCAGCCCGCCGCCGACGACGCCCCGGCCGGCGAGCGCCGACGCCGCCGTGCCACCGCGCCCGCCGGCTCGCCGGAGGGCGAGGCCAAGGCCGAGGCCGCCCAGGTCGTCAAGACCGAGGCCCGCACCGAGACCCGCGAGGTCAAGGCCGAGCCGCAGGCCGACGCCAAGGCCGAGGCCGCCGTCGACGGCGCCGAGGGCCGCAGCCGCCGTGACCGCGGGGAGCGCGGCGACCGCCGCGACCGCCGCGACCGTCAGCGCGACCGCAAGGGCGACGAGCAGCAGGGCGGCGGCCAGGGCGGCCAGCGCCAGCGCCAGG
This sequence comes from Streptomyces sp. NPDC002463, assembly GCF_042889835.1. Taxonomy (NCBI): domain Bacteria; kingdom Bacillati; phylum Actinomycetota; class Actinomycetes; order Kitasatosporales; family Streptomycetaceae; genus Streptomyces; species Streptomyces sp. NPDC002463. The sequence continues at coordinate 64,382 of NZ_JBIARL010000001.1, read as the reverse complement.
GCGGCCAGGGCCAGGGCCAGGGCGGCCAGAGCCAGCAGCAGGGCGGCCAGCAGGCCGGTCCGCAGGACGACTACGACGACGAGGCGGGCGGCCGCCGCGGGCGTCGCGGGCGCTACCGCGACCGTCGTGGCCGTCGTGGCCGTGACGACTTCCAGGCCGGCGAGCCGCAGGTCGCCGACGACGACGTCCTGATCCCCGTCGCGGGCATCCTGGACATCCTCGACAACTACGCGTTCATCCGGACCTCCGGCTACCTGCCCGGCCCGAACGACGTGTACGTCTCCCTCGCCCAGGTCCGCAAGAACGGCCTGCGCAAGGGTGACCACGTCACCGGCGCCGTGCGTCAGCCGAAGGAGGGCGAGCGCCGCGAGAAGTTCAACGCGCTGGTCCGCCTGGACTCCGCGAACGGCATGGCCGCCGACTCCGGCCGCGGCCGCCCGGAGTTCAACAAGCTGACCCCGCTGTACCCGCAGGACCGCCTCCGCCTGGAGACGGACCCGGGTGTGCTCACCACCCGCATCATCGACCTCGTGTCGCCGATCGGTAAGGGCCAGCGCGGTCTGATCGTGGCCCCGCCGAAGACCGGCAAGACCATGATCATGCAGGCGATCGCCAACGCGATCACGCACAACAACCCCGAGTGCCACCTGATGGTCGTCCTGGTCGACGAGCGTCCGGAAGAGGTCACCGACATGCAGCGGTCGGTCAAGGGCGAGGTCATCTCCTCGACCTTCGACCGCCCGGCCGAGGACCACACCACCGTCGCCGAGCTGGCCATCGAGCGCGCCAAGCGCCTCGTGGAGCTGGGTCACGACGTGGTCGTCCTGCTCGACTCGATCACCCGTCTGGGCCGCGCGTACAACCTCGCGGCGCCCGCCTCCGGCCGCATCCTGTCCGGTGGTGTCGACTCGACCGCGCTCTACCCGCCGAAGCGCTTCTTCGGTGCCGCGCGCAACATCGAGGACGGCGGCTCGCTGACCATCCTGGCCACCGCGCTGGTCGACACCGGCTCGCGCATGGACGAGGTGATCTTCGAGGAGTTCAAGGGCACCGGCAACATGGAGCTCAAGCTCGACCGGAAGCTCGCCGACAAGCGCATCTTCCCGGCCGTCGACGTCGACGCCTCGGGCACGCGCAAGGAGGAGATCCTCCTCGGCAGCGACGAGCTCTCCATCACCTGGAAGCTGCGTCGCGTGCTCCACGCGCTCGACCAGCAGCAGGCGATCGAGCTGCTCCTCGACAAGATGAAGCAGACCAAGTCGAACGGCGAGTTCCTGCTCCAGATCCAGAAGACCACCCCTGGAGCCGGCAACAACGACTGACGCGAGAGCCGCGTCACACGACGAGATCCGGACCCCGGTCCCGTAACCCCGTCGTGACCTGCGTGAACCGCTGCGCCCACCGTGCCCCGCACGGTGGGCGCAGTGCCGTTTCCGGGCAGAGCTCACGCAAACCTCACGGTCCGCTGTGCAACCCTTTCGGGTGCAGAGCCGTCACTGAAGGTGAATCCAAGGGCCGAGGGAGGGAAGACGATGACCGAGCAGAACAAGGGCGGCCGCGCCCGCGGCGCCGGCAGCGGCACCCGCCGCAAGCAGCGCGCCAGGCGGCGCAAGGCGCCCGTTCTCATATCGGGGGCCGCCGCGGTCCTCGTCCTCGGCGGCGCCGCCCTCGGCTACGTCTACCTCAAGCTCGACGGCAACCTCCAGGGCGTCGACATCAACGCCCAACTGGGCAAGGAGCGCCCCGACGACGTCGACAACGGCTCCCTCGACATCCTCGTCCTCGGCTCCGACTCCCGCTCCGGCGACAACGGCGCCTACGGCAAGGACGAGGGCGGCGCCCGCTCCGACACCGCGATGGTCGTGCACGTCTACGAGGGCCACAAGAAGGCCAGCGTGGTCTCCATACCCCGCGACACCCTCATCACCCGGCCCTCCTGCACCGACACCCAGGGGACCGCCGTCCCCGGCGAGCGGCGGGCCATGTTCAACACCGCGTACGAGGTCGGCGGCCCCGCCTGCGCCGTCAAGACCGTCGAGTCGATGTCCGGCATCCGCATGGACCACTACATCGAGGTCGACTTCACCGGCTTCAAGAAGCTCATCGACGAGCTCGGCGGCGTCGAGATCACCACCACGAAGGCCATCAAGGACTCCAAGAGCCACCTCGACCTCGCCCCGGGGACGCACACCCTGGACGGCGAGCAGTCCCTCGGCCTCGTCCGCACCCGCAAGAGCGTCGGCGACGGCAGCGACCTCGGCCGCATCCAGCTCCAGCAGGCCTTCATGAAGGCCTTCATCGAGCAGGTCAAGGGCGTCGGCGTCCTCACCGACCCGACCAAGCTGTACGGCCTCGCCGACGCCGCCACCAAGGCCATCACGCCCGACTCCGAGCTCGACTCGGTCCAGAAGCTGATGGGCTTCGCCAAGGGCCTCTCCGGCATCTCCGCGGGCAACGTCCACATGGTCACGCTGCCCGTCCGGTACGACCCCCGGGACCCGAACCGCGTCGTCCCCCTCGACGCCCAGGCCCGGCAGGTCTGGAAGGCCCTCAAGAGCGACCTCCCGATCCCCGCGTCGGCCACGAAGGACACCGCCACGGGCCAGGCCGGCGGCCTCGTCAGATAGCCGGCGGGAACCCGGGAATACCTCCGGCCCGACCCCCGTTTTGGGAGATGCGGCCGGTCCCTGGCAGACTGGTACGTCGGCCCCGGTTCACGCTGTCCGCAACCCGCGGCGGCGACCCGGAGCCCTCCCGAAACTAGGAGACACCTTGAAGCGCGAGATCCACCCCGAGTACGTCGAGACCCAGGTCAGCTGCACCTGTGGCGCGTCGTTCACCACTCGTAGCACCCTGACCGAGGGCACCATCCGTGCCGAGGTCTGCTCCGAGTGCCACCCGTTCTACACGGGCAAGCAGAAGATCCTCGACACCGGCGGCCGCGTGGCCCGCTTCGAGGCCCGCTTCGGCAAGGCTGCCGGCTCCGCCAAGTAGCGAGCCACTGCGCCGGTCTTCGGCTGCCCCCGTGCGGGGGTGGCCGGGACCGGCGCTTTGCCGTCCCGTAGCAACCCACGAAAACCCAGGAGCCCCCGATGTTCGAGGCGGTCGAGGAACTGGTCGGCGAGCACGCCGACCTCGAGACCAGGCTCGCGGACCCTTCGGTCCACGCCGATCAGGCCAACGCGCGCAAGCTCAACAAGCGCTACGCCGAGCTGACCCCGATCGTCGCCACCTACCGCTCCTGGAAGCAGACCGGTGACGACATCGAGACGGCGCGCGAGCTGATGCACGACGACCCCGACTTCGCCGCCGAGGTCAAGGAACTCGAGAAGCAGCGCGAGGAGCTCACCGACAAGCTCCGCCTGCTCCTCGTCCCGCGCGACCCCAGCGACGACAAGGACGTCATCCTGGAGATCAAGGCGGGAGCCGGCGGCGACGAGTCCGCCCTCTTCGCCGGCGACCTCCTCCGGATGTACCTGCGGTACGCCGAGCGCGTCGGCTGGAAGACCGAGATCATCGACGCCACCGAGTCCGAGCTGGGCGGCTACAAGGACGTCCAGGTCGCCGTGAAGACCAAGGGCGGCAACGGCGCCACGGAGCCCGGCCAGGGCGTCTGGGCCCGGCTGAAGTACGAGGGCGGGGTGCACCGCGTCCAGCGCGTGCCCGCCACCGAGTCCGCCGGCCGCATCCACACCTCCGCCGCCGGCGTGCTCGTCACGCCCGAGGCCGAGGAGGTCGACGTCGAGATCCACGCCAACGACCTGCGCATCGACGTCTACCGCTCGTCCGGCCCCGGCGGCCAGTCGGTCAACACCACCGACTCCGCCGTCCGCATCACCCACCTGCCGACCGGCATCGTCGCCTCCTGCCAGAACGAGAAGAGCCAGCTCCAGAACAAGGAGCAGGCCATGCGCATCCTGCGCTCCCGTCTTCTCGCCGCCGCCCAGGAGAAGGCCGAGGCCGAGGCCGCCGACGCCCGCCGCAGCCAGGTCCGCACCGTCGACCGCTCCGAGAAGATCCGTACGTACAACTTCCCGGAGAACCGGATCTCGGACCACCGCGTCGGCTTCAAGGCCTACAACCTCGACCAGGTCCTCGACGGCGACCTGGACGCCATGATCCAGGCCTGTGTCGACGCCGACTCGGCGGCGAAGCTCGCCGCAGCGTAAGGCGGGCGAAGTCCGTCGCAGCGTAAGGCCCCCCTCAAGCCCCACCCCGCACCACGGAGGACCAGCGTGAACCTGCTGCTTGCCGAGGTGGCCCAGGCCACCCAGCGGCTGGCCGACGCCGGCGTTCCCTCACCGCGTTTCGACGCCGAGGAGCTCGCCGCGTTCGTGCACGGCGTCAAGCGGGGGGAGCTGCACAACGTCAAGGACGCGGACTTCGACGCCCGCTACTGGGAGGCCGTCGCCCGCCGAGAGGCCCGCGAGCCGCTCCAGCACATCACCGGCCGGGCGTTCTTCCGCTATCTGGAGCTCCAGGTGGGGCCCGGCGTCTTCGTGCCCCGCCCGGAGACCGAGTCGGTCGTCGGCTGGGCCATAGACGCCGTACGCGCCATGGACGTCGTCGAACCGCTCATCGTCGACCTGTGCACCGGCTCCGGGGCGATCGCCCTCGCGCTCGCCCAGGAGGTGCCGCGCTCGCGGGTGCACGCCGTGGAGCTGTCCGAGGACGCGCTCGCGTGGACCCGCAAGAACGTCGAGGGCTCCCGCGTCGTGCTGCACGAGGGCGACGCGCTCACCGCGCTGCCCGAGCTGGACGGCCAGGTCGACCTGGTCATCTCCAACCCGCCGTACATCCCGCTCACCGAGTGGGAGTACGTGGCGCCCGAGGCCCGCGACCACGACCCGGAGATGGCCCTCTTCTCCGGCGAGGACGGCCTCGACACCATCCGCGGCATCGAGCGCACCGCCCACCGTCTCCTCCGCCCCGGCGGCCTCGTCGTCATCGAGCACGCCGACACCCAGGGCGGGCAGGTCCCGTGGATCTTCAACGAGGAGGCGGGCTGGGCCGACGCCGCCGACCACCCGGACCTCAACAACCGGCCGCGGTTCGCGACCGCCCGCAAGGCGATGCCATGAGCAAGCACGACGTGAACGAGGAGGACGGGAACTGATGGCACGGCGATACGACTGCAACGAGTCGACCGACCGCGCGACCGGTCTGCGCGAGGCCGCGTCCGCCGTCCGCCGGGGCGAGCTGGTCGTGCTTCCCACCGACACCGTGTACGGGATCGGGGCGGACGCCTTCAGCGGCGAGGCCGTCGGGGACCTGCTCGCCGCCAAGGGCAGCGGCCGCAACGTTCCCACGCCCGTGTTCATCGGCTCCCCGAACACCCTCCACGGGCTCGTCACCGACTTCTCGGAGCAGGCCTGGGAGCTCGTCGACGCCTTCTGGCCCGGCCCGCTCACCCTCGTCGCCCGGCACCAGCCGTCGCTGCAGTGGGACCTCGGCGACAGCCGGGGGACCGTCGCCATCCGGATGCCGCTGCACCCCGTCGCCATCGAACTGCTCACCGAGGTCGGGCCGATGGCCGTGACCTCGGCCAACCTCACCGGCCACCCGGCGCCGGAGGACTGCGACGCGGCGCAGGGCATGCTCGGCGACTCCGTCTCCGTCTACCTCGACGGCGGCCCGATCCCCGGCCTCGTCCCCTCGTCCATCGTCGACGTCACGGGCAAGGTGCCGGTGCTGCTGCGCGAGGGCGCGCTGTCCCCGGAGGAGCTCCGGAAGGTCGTACCCGACCTCGAGGTGGCCAGTTGACCGCCCCTGAGGGGCGTGGCATAGCGGGGCACGAAGACAGCGACACCTTCCGCATCCTCCACGTCAGCACCGGCAACGTCTGCCGCTCGCCGATCACCGAGCGGCTGACCCGCCATGCCCTGAGCGACCGCCTCGGCGACCCCCTCGGCGGCGGCCTGATCGTGGAGAGCGCGGGCACCTGGGGCCACGAGGGCGCCCCCATGGAGACCAACGCGGAACTGGTCCTCGCCGACTTCGGCGCGGACTACAGCGGCTTCGTGGGGCGCGAGCTCCTCGACGAGCACGTCATCCGCGCCGACCTCGTCCTGACGGCCACCCGCGACCACCGCGCGCAGGTCATCTCGATGGGCCACTCGGCGGGCCTGCGCACCTTCACCCTGAAGGAGTTCACCCGCCTGGTCCGCGCGATCGACCCGGCCACGCTCCCGGACCCGCGCGACGAGGGCATGGTGGAACGCGCCCGCGCCCTGGTCCGCGCGGCCGCAGCTCTACGCGGGTGGCTCCTGGCCCCGTCGGTCGACGCGGACGAGGTGAACGACCCGTACGGCGCCCCGATCACCTTCTTCCGCTCGATCGGCGACGAGATCAACCAGGCGCTGGATCCGGTGGTCACGGCGCTGACGGGCGTCTCGGCCAAGCGTTGACGGCCCGGGTCATGTCCGGCGGTCGGAGGCCGCCGCAGCGTCCCGAAGCCCGGGAGGCCCTCTCGGGGCCGAGTGGTGCGAGGGGGGCGTCGGGGATTGGGTCGGGCGTCTCCGCCGCGCGCTGACGTTCGGGAGGCGGGGTGAGGCGCGGCTGCCTACATTGGTGCTGACATCCCTCCACGTCCGGAGTCGTCCATGTCCGTCACCGCGCCCCCCGATGAGGAACTCGACGTCCTGCGCCGGCAGGACCCCGAGGTCGCCGATGTGCTGTTCGGTGAGGTGCGGCGGCAGGCCGACAGTCTGCAGTTGATCGCCGCCGAGAACTTCATGTCGCCGGCGGTGCTCGCCGCGCTCGGTTCGCCGCTCGCCAACAAGTACGCCGAGGGCTATCCCGGCGCCCGGCACCACGGCGGCTGCGAGTACGCGGACGCCGTCGAGCGGATCGCCGTCGAGCGGGCCACAGCGCTCTTCGGAGCCGAGCACGCGAACGTGCAGTCCCACTCCGGCTCCTCGGCCGTCCTGGCGGCGTACGCGGCCCTTCTCAGGCCCGGTGACACGGTCCTGGCCATGGGGCTCGACCACGGCGGGCACCTCACCCACGGTTCGCCCGCCAATTTCTCCGGGCGGTGGTTCGACTTCGTGCCCTACGGCGTCGACGCCGAGACCGGGCTCGTCGACTACGAGCAGGTCGCCGCGCTCGCCCGCCACCACCGGCCCAAGGCGATCGTCTGCGGGTCGATCTCCTATCCGCGGCATCTCGACTACGCCGTGTTCCGGGAGGTCGCCGACGAGGTCGGGGCGTACCTGATCGCGGACGCCGCTCATCCCATCGGGCTCGTCGCCGGGGGAGCGGCGCCCAGCCCCGTCCCGTACGCCGACGTCGTCTGCGCGACCACGCACAAGGTGCTGCGCGGGCCCCGCGGCGGCATGATCCTGTGCGGCGGGGAGCTCGCGGGCCGGATCGACCGGGCGGTGTTCCCGTTCACGCAGGGCGGCGCCCAGATGCACACGATCGCGGCGAAGGCGGTGGCCTTCGGCGAGGCGTCCACGCCCGCGTTCACCGCGTACGCCCATCAGGTGGTCGAGCACGCCAAGGTCCTCGCGGCCGCCCTCGCCGCCGAGGGCTTCGCGCTGACCACCGGAGGGACGGACACCCACCTCATCACCGCCGACCCCGCGCCGCTCGGCGTCGACGGGCGGACCGCCCGCTCCCGGCTCGCCGCCGCCGGCATGGTGCTCGACACCTGCGCCCTGCCGTACGGGGAAGGGCGTGGGATCCGGCTCGGCACGGCCGCCGTCACGACGCAGGGGATGGGCTCCCCGGAGATGGCGAGAATTGCGGCGTTGTTCACCGTGGCGTTGCGAGACGACCCGGGGGAGACGGCCCGGGTACGCGCGGAAGTACGGGAGCTGACCTCCCGATTTCCCCCGTATGGGCGCTGACCGGAGGCCGAGCGCAACCGTTCGGGCCACCCCGATGTCTCCAAGCACATGGACGGCACGGCTAGGGTGTGGGGCTGAGATGGCCAGCGATTCCTGTGGGGCAGCCCGTGCGTGATTACCTGCTGACGCTCTGTGTCACGGCCGCGGTGACCTATCTGCTCACCGGTCCGGTGCGGAAGTTCGCCATCGCGACCGGCGCGATGCCGGAGATCCGCGCCCGCGACGTACACCGAGAACCGACTCCGCGGCTCGGTGGCATCGCCATGTTCTTCGGGCTGTGCGCGGGACTCCTCGTCGCCGACCACCTGCAGAACCTGAACAGCGTCTTCGAGCAGTCCAACGAGCCCCGCGCGCTGCTCTCCGGCGCCGCGCTGATCTGGCTGATCGGCGTCCTCGACGACAAGTTCGAGCTGGACGCGCTCATCAAGCTGGGCGCGCAGATGATCTCGGCGGGCGTGATGGTCGCGCAGGGTCTGACGATCCTGTGGCTGCCGATCCCCGGCGTCGGCACGGTCGCGCTGACCCCCTGGCAGGGCACGCTCCTCACGGTCGCCCTGGTGGTCCTCACCATCAACGCCGTGAACTTCGTCGACGGCCTCGACGGCCTCGCCGCCGGCATGGTCTGCATCGCCGCCGCGGCCTTCTTCCTGTACGCGTACCGCCTCTGGTACGGCTACACGATCGAGGCGGCCGCCCCCGCGACGCTCTTCGCCGCGATCCTCATGGGCATGTGCCTGGGCTTCCTCCCGCACAACATGCACCCGGCGCGGATCTTCATGGGTGACTCGGGCTCGATGCTGATCGGCCTGATCCTGGCGGCCTCCGCCATCTCGATCACCGGCCAGGTCGATCCGGACGCGCTGAAGATCTTCGAGGGCTCGACCCGTCAGGCCACGCACGCCGCCCTGCCGGTCTTCATCCCGCTCGTGCTGCCGCTGACGATCATCGCGATCCCGATGGCGGACCTGGTCCTGGCGATCGTGCGCCGTACGTGGAAGGGCCAGTCGCCGTTCGCGGCCGACCGCGGCCACCTGCACCACCGGCTCCTGGAGATCGGGCACTCGCACAGCCGCGCGGTGCTGATCATGTACTTCTGGTCGGCGCTGATCGCCTTCGGCACGCTGGCCTACTCGGTCCACTCGACCTCGATGTGGATCGTCCTCGGCGTCGTCGCGCTGAGTGCGATCGGCCTGGTGCTGCTCCTGCTGCCGCGCTTCACGCCGCGTGCCCCGCGCTGGGCCCAGTCGGTCGTCCCGCCCCGCTACCGGCGCCGCAAGCCGCCCGCCGTGCCCGCCGAGGCCGAGGGCGTGGTCGAGGAGGAGCGGGAACCCGTGCCCGCCGGGGTCAACGGGGCGACCGCCATCGGTCACCGTTCGCGCTTCACCGACCGGAGTAAGGCCGGGGCGCGCGGTTGACGAAAGCCCCATCCGGGGCCAATACCAGACAAGGTGACCCCGTGTCGCGCACACACGCGCGGAGTCACTCTCATGTGTGACTGTTTGCACACCTTACGGGTAAAGACCTATTCAAATAGTTTGTGATACGGTTCACGAGACCCGGCGACAGTGCCGAAAGACCGTAGTGCGACGGTCTGTTGGCCCCGAGGCCCATCTCGGACCGGGCTTACGCTCGTCCCTGACGACCATCACCACCCCCTCCAAGCAAGCGGAGACACCGCCATGCCTTCCAGCGACGTTCGCCTCCTCCTCTCGGCTGTCGTACCCACTGCCGCCGTCGGCGTCATCGCCACGGTGATCAGTGGCGTCGTCGCCGGTGGGAAGGGCGCTCTCGGCGCAGGGATCGGCACCTTGGTCGTGCTCATCTTCATGGGGACCGGGTTGTTCGTCCTCCAGCGGACGGCCAAGAACCTCCCGCAGTTGTTCACGGCGATGGGAATGATGCTGTACGCGGCCCAGCTGCTGCTGCTCTTCGCTCTCCTCGCCCTGTTCAAGAAGACGACGCTGTTCGACTTCAAGGCCTTCGCCTTCTCGCTGATCGCGGCAACCGTGGTGTGGGCCGCTGCGCAGGCCCGGGCGCACATGAAGGCCAAGACGTTCTACGTCGACCCCAAGAACACGGGGTCGAAGCAGTGAAAGGTAGGGCCGACGTAAAGGTCCCTCCGGCTTCCTGCTATCGTCCGATGCCAACTGCGGCACTGCGGACGCAGGCATCGGAACCGGCGCCTTTCGCAGCGCGAGGCTCGATGCCCACCAGCCGCCCCCTTATCCGTAAGACCAGTCCAGTGCCGAACCGCGGCTGCGCGCCGCGCCGACACAACGAGGTTGCCGTACCTATGCGCCACGCTGAAGGAGCCCGCGGTGAGTGCTGACCCGACTCAGGTGCTCGCTTTCGAGACCGACTGCCACATCTTCGACGGATGCGGCTTCCCAGGCCCGGGTCTGCACTCGTTCCTGTTCGAGCCGATCTGGGGCGACACCGACGGCTTCTACTTCAACAAGCCGATGCTCCTTGCGCTGCTCGGCTCGATCATCGTCGTCGGCTTCTTCTGGGCGGCCTTCGCCAAGCCCAAGCTCATCCCGGGCAAGCTGCAGATGACCGCCGAGGCCGGCTACGACTTCGTGCGCCGCGGCATCGTGTACGAGACCCTCGGCAAGAAGGAGGGGGAGAAGTACGTCCCCCTGATGGTCTCCATCTTCTTCTTCGTCTGGATGCTGAACCTCTGGTCGATCATCCCGATCGCCCAGTTCCCGGTGACGGCGATCATCGCCTACCCGGCCGCTCTCGCGGGCCTCGTCTACATCCTCTGGATGAGCCTGACGTTCAAGCGTCACGGCTTCGTCGGAGGCCTGAAGAACCTGACGGGCTACGACAAGTCGCTCGGCCCGATCCTCCCGCTCGTCATGTTCATCGAGTTCCTCTCGAACGTCATCCTGCGGCCGTTCACCCACGCCGTGCGACTCTTCGCGAACATGTTCGCGGGTCACACGCTGCTGCTGCTCTTCACGATCGCCTCCTGGTACCTGCTGAACGGTATCGGCATCGCCTACGCGGGTGTCTCGTTCGTCATGGTCGTCGTGATGACCGGCTTCGAGCTCTTCGTCCAGGCCGTCCAGGCGTACGTCTTCGTCCTCCTGGCCTGCACTTTCATCCAGGGCGCGCTCGCCGAGCACCACTGAGCGTCCTCTCCACAAGCCCCCCATTCGTCCGGTGGCCAACCCCCACCGGTCCGTGAAAGAGAAGGAAGAACTGGCATGTCCCAGACCCTTGCTGCTGTCGACGGTTCCCTCAGCTCGGTCGGTTACGGCCTCGCGGCGATCGGCCCCGGCGTCGGCGTCGGCATCATCTTCGGTAACGGCACCCAGGCCCTGGCCCGTCAGCCCGAAGCCGCCGGTCTGATCCGCGCCAACCAGATCCTCGGTTTCGCCTTCTGTGAGGCGCTCGCCCTCATCGGCATGGTCATGCCGTTCGTCTACTAAGACGAACTGCGACGACCAGCCTCTTTAGACGAAAGGCACTGATGTGAACCTCGCCATGATCCTGGCGCAAGAGGCGGAGAAGGAGAACCCCCTCATTCCGCCGTGGCCCGAGGTGGTCATCGGTCTGATCGCCTTTGCCATCGTCTTCGGTTTCCTCGCCAAGAAGCTCCTCCCGAACATCAACAAGGTTCTGGAAGAGCGCCGCGAGGCCATCGAGGGTGGCATCGAGAAGGCCGACGCTGCTCAGGCCGAAGCCCAGAGCGTGCTCGAGCAGTACCGGGCCCAGCTCACCGAGGCCCGCCACGAGGCCGCCCGCCTTCGTCAGGAGGCCACGGAGCAGGGCACCGCGATCATCCAGGAGATGAGGGCGGAGGGCCAGCGCCAGCGCGACGAGATCATCGCCGCCGGTCACGCCCAGCTTGAGGCCGACCGCAAGGCCGCGGCCACCTCGCTGCGTCAGGACGTCGGCAAGCTCGCCACGGACCTGGCCGGCAAGCTGGTCGGGGAGTCCCTCGAGGACGTCGCCCGCCAGAGCCGTGCGATCGACCGTTTCCTCGACGAGCTTGAGGAGAAGGCAGAGGCCGGCCGATGAACGGAGCGAGCCGCGAGGCACTGGCCGCCGGCCGTGAGGCGCTCGACGCGCTGACCGACAGCACGTCGGTCGACGCGGGCGTGCTCGCGGACGAGCTGGCGGCTGTCACCGCGCTGCTCGACCGCGAGGTGTCGCTGCGCCGGGTCCTGACCGACCCCGCCCAGCCGGGTGAGGCCAAGGCCGAGCTCGCGCAGCGACTCCTGCGCGGTCAGGTGGGCGGTGCGACCGTCGACCTGATCTCGGGCATGGTCCGTTCCCGCTGGTCGAGCTCGCGCGACCTGGTCGACGCGACCGAGGAGCTGGCGAACATCGCCGACCTCACCGCGGCGCAGAAGGCGGGCGCTCTCGACGACGTCGAGGACGAGCTGTTCCGGTTCGGCCGCATCGTGTCCTCCAGCAACGAGCTCCGCTCGGCGCTGACGGACAAGGCCGCCACGGCCACCGCCAAGAGCACGCTGCTCCGCAGCCTGCTCGGCGGCAAGGTCTACGCGACCACCGAGCGTCTGGTCGTCCGTCTGGTGACCCAGCCCCGGGGACGTAGCCTGGAAGCGGGACTCGAGTCCCTGTCCAAGCTCGCCGCGGCGCGCCGGGACCGGATGGTCGCCGTCGTCACCTCGGCCGTTCCGATGTCGGACCGGCAGAAGCAGCGACTCGGTGCCGTACTGGCGAAGCTGTACGGCCGCGAGATGCACCTGAACCTCGAGGTGGACCCCGCGGTCCTCGGCGGGATCACGGTGCGCGTCGGCGAAGAGGTCATCGACGGTTCCATCGCGGAGCGCCTCGCCGAGGCGACCCGTCGACTGGCCGGCTGACGGCAGCGACCACAGCAGCACCAAGGCAGTACAGCAACACAGCATCACCAGCGGCCCGGTTGGGCCGTGCAGAGATTGCAGAAGATTCCTGGGGGTCGGCCCCCAGACCCCTTAAGAAACTTCGGGCCCAACAAGGAGAGCAGGGAACCCAGATGGCGGAGCTCACGATCCGGCCGGAGGAGATCCGGGACGCACTGGAGACCTTCGTCCAGTCGTACCAGCCGGACGCGGCCTCGCGCGAGGAGGTCGGCACGGTCAGCCTGGCCGGCGACGGCATTGCGAAGGTCGAGGGTCTTCCCTCGGCCATGGCGAACGAGCTGCTGAAGTTCGAGGACGGGACCCTCGGTCTCGCGCTGAACCTCGAAGAGCGCGAGATCGGCGCGATCGTCCTCGGCGAGTTCAGCGGCATCGAGGAGGGACAGTCGGTGCAGCGCACCGGCGAGGTCCTCTCCGTCGGTGTCGGTGAGGGCTACCTGGGTCGCGTCGTCGACCCGCTCGGTAACCCGATCGACGGTCTCGGCGAGATCGCGACCGAGGGCCGCCGCGCCCTCGAGCTGCAGGCCCCGGGCGTTATGGCCCGTAAGTCGGTGCACGAGCCGATGGAGACCGGCTACAAGGCCGTCGACGCCATGACGCCGGTCGGCCGTGGTCAGCGTCAGCTGATCATCGGCGACCGCCAGACCGGCAAGACCGCGCTGTGCGTCGACACGATCATCAACCAGCGCGACAACTGGCGCTCGGGCGACGTGAACAAGCAGGTCCGCTGCATCTACGTCGCCATCGGCCAGAAGGGCTCGACCATCGCGTCCGTTCGCGGCGCCCTGGAAGAGGCCGGCGCGCTCGAGTACACGACGATCGTCGCCGCCCCGGCGTCCGACCCGGCCGGCTTCAAGTACCTGGCGCCGTACACCGGTTCCGCCATCGGTCAGCACTGGATGTACCAGGGCAAGCACGTCCTGATCGTCTTCGACGACCTGTCGAAGCAGGCCGACGCCTACCGCGCCGTGTCGCTGCTGCTGCGCCGCCCGCCGGGCCGTGAGGCCTACCCGGGTGACGTCTTCTACCTGCACTCCCGTCTCCTCGAGCGCTGCGCGAAGCTCTCGGACGAGCTGGGCGCGGGCTCGATGACCGGTCTGCCGGTCGTCGAGACGAAGGCCAACGACGTCTCGGCGTTCATCCCGACCAACGTCATCTCCATCACCGACGGCCAGTGCTTCCTGGAGTCCGACCTGTTCAACGCCGGCCAGCGTCCGGCCCTGAACGTCGGTATCTCGGTCTCCCGAGTCGGTGGCTCCGCCCAGCACCCGGCCATGAAGCAGATCGCCGGCCGCCTCCGCGTGGACCTGGCCCAGTTCCGTGAGCTCGAGGCCTTCGCGGCCTTCGGTTCCGACCTGGACTCGGCCTCGAAGGCGCAGCTGGAGCGTGGTCAGCGCATGGTCGAGCTGCTCAAGCAGGCTCAGTACCAGCCGATGCCCACGGAGAACCAGGTCGTCTCGGTCTGGGCCGGCACCACCGGCAAGATGGACGACGTCCCGGTCGCCGACATCCGTCGCTTCGAGGCCGAGCTCCTGGCGTACCTCCGCCAGAACCACTCCGGTCTCATGACCTCCATCCGTGAGGGCAAGAAGATGTCGGACGACACCCTGACGGCCGTCGCCGACGCCATCGCGGAGTTCAAGCAGCAGTTCGAGACCTCTGACGGCAAGCTGCTCGGCGCGGACGCTCCCGCCGTCAACGTCTCGAAGTGACGACGGAAGGGACCTGACTCATGGGAGCGCAGCTCCGGGTCTACAAGCGTCGCATCAAATCCGTCACCGCGACGAAGAAGATCACCAAGGCGATGGAGATGATCGCCGCCTCGCGTGTCGTCAAGGCGCAGCGCAAGGTGCAGGCGTCGACTCCGTACGCGACCGAGCTCACGCGCGCGGTCACGGCGGTGGCCACGGGTGCGAACGACAAGCACCCGCTGACCACCGAGGCGGAGAACCCGAGCCGTGCCGCGGTCCTGCTCCTCTCGAGCGACCGCGGTCTGGCCGGTGCCTTCAACTCCAACGCCATCAAGGCGGCGGAGCAGCTCATCAAGAAGCTGGAGGGCGAGGGCCGCGCGGTCGACATCTATGTCGTCGGCCGCCGTGGTGTCGCGCACTTCAACTTCCGTGAGCGGAAGCTGAGCGACACGTGGACCGGCTTCACGGACGAGCCCACGTACGCGGACGCCAAGAAGATCGCGGCACCGCTGATCGAGGCGATCGAGAAGGACACGGCCGAGGGTGGTGTGGACGAGCTCCACATCGTCTACACCGAGTTCGTCTCGATGATGACCCAGACGGCGATCGAGGCCCGGCTGCTGCCCCTCAGCCTCGACGAGGTGGCGAAGGAGGCCGGCGAGCCGGACACCCTCCGTCCGCTGTACGACTTCGAGCCGTCGGCGGAGGACGTCCTCGACGCCCTTCTGCCGCGCTACGTCGAGAGCCGGATCTACAACGCGCTGCTCCAGTCGGCTGCCTCCAAGCACGCCGCCACGCGCCGCGCGATGAAGTCGGCCACCGACAACGCGGGAGACTTGATCAACAACCTCTCCCGACTTGCCAACGCGGCCCGCCAGGCCGAAATCACCCAGGAAATCAGCGAGATCGTCGGTGGCACCGCAGCCCTGGCCGACGCGACCGCGGGGAGTGACAAGTAATGACGACCACTGTTGAGACGGCCGCCGCCACGGGCCGCGTCGCCCGGGTCATCGGCCCGGTCGTCGACGTGGAGTTCCCCGTCGACGCGATGCCGGAGATCTACAACGCCCTGCACGTGCAGGTCGCCGACCCGGCCGAGGAGGGCGCGCTCAAGACGCTGACCCTCGAGGTCGCGCAGCACCTCGGTGACGGCATCGTCCGCACCATCTCGATGCAGCCCACCGACGGTCTGGTCCGCCAGGCCCCCGTGGTCGACACCGGCGACGGCATCACCGTGCCCGTCGGCGACGTCACCAAGGGTCGCGTGTTCAACACGCTGGGCCAGATCCTGAACGAGCCCGAGGCCGAGTCCGAGGTCGGCGAGCGCTGGTCCATCCACCGCAAGGCCCCGGCGTTCGACCAGCTCGAGTCGAAGACCGAGATGTTCGAGACCGGCCTGAAGGTCGTCGACCTTCTCACCCCGTACGTCAAGGGTGGAAAGATCGGTCTGTTCGGTGGTGCCGGTGTCGGCAAGACCGTTCTGATCCAGGAAATGATCATGCGTGTGGCGAAGCTGCACGAGGGTGTTTCCGTGTTCGCCGGTGTCGGTGAGCGTACGCGTGAGGGCAACGACCTCATCGCGGAGATGGAGGACTCGGGCGTCCTCGACAAGACCGCCCTTGTCTTCGGCCAGATGGACGAGCCCCCGGGCACCCGTCTCCGTGTCGCCCTCGCCGGCCTGACCATGGCGGAGTACTTCCGCGATGTGCAGAAGCAGGACGTGCTGTTCTTCATCGACAACATCTTCCGCTTCACGCAGGCCGGTTCCGAGGTCTCGACCCTGCTCGGCCGTATGCCCTCCGCGGTGGGTTACCAGCCGAACCTGGCCGACGAGATGGGTCTCCTCCAGGAGCGCATCACCTCGACCCGTGGTCACTCGATCACCTCGATGCAGGCGATCTACGTCCCCGCCGACGACCTCACCGACCCGGCGCCGGCGACCACCTTCGCCCACCTCGACGCGACGACGGTTCTCTCCCGTCCGATCTCCGAGAAGGGCATCTACCCGGCCGTGGACCCGCTGGACTCCACGTCCCGGATCCTGGACCCGCGCTACATCGCGCAGGACCACTACGACGCCGCCACGCGCGTCAAGGGAATCCTGCAGAAGTACAAGGACCTCCAGGACATCATCGCGATCCTCGGTATCGACGAGCTGAGCGAGGAGGACAAGCTCACTGTCCACCGCGCCCGCCGTGTCGAGCGATTCCTGTCCCAGAACACCCACGCGGCGAAGCAGTTCACCGGCGTGGACGGTTCGGACGTTCCGCTCGACGAGTCGATCGCCGCGTTCAACGCGATCTGCGACGGTGAGTTCGACCACTTCCCGGAGCAGGCGTTCTTCATGTGCGGTGGCCTTGAGGACCTCAAGAACAACGCCAAGGAGCTCGGCGTCTCCTGAGCCTCGTGCTCGCCCGAGGGGGACGGGATCCCGTCCCGTCCCCCTCTCCACGCCCCCTAGAATTGACCCCAACACCCGGCACGACCGCCGGGTGGTGACCCGAGGAGCCACCCTTGGCTGCTGAGCTGCACGTCGAGCTGGTCGCCGCGGACCGGAGTGTCTGGTCCGGCGAGGCCACCCTGGTCATCGCGCGTACCACCTCCGGCGACATCGGCGTCATGCCCGGCCACCAGCCGCTGCTCGGTGTGCTGGAGTCGGGCCCGGTGACCATCCGTACGAGCGAGGGCGCGACCGTCGTCGCCGCCGTCCACGGCGGATTCATCTCGTTCGCCGACGACAAGCTGTCTCTGCTCGCGGAGATCTGCGAGCTGGCGGACGAGATCGACGCCCAGCGCGCCGAGCGCGCGCTGGAGCGTGCGAAGACGGACTCCGACGCCGCCGCCGAGCGGCGCGCCGAGGTCCGGCTGCGCGCGGTAGCGGTCCACTAACGGTCCGCGCCGAGTAGGAGTGCCCTCAGCCGCGGCACGGTCCGGAATACTCCGGAGCGTGTCGCGGCTGAGGCGATGCAGATGCAGGTTGTATTCGGTTCTGCCGGCCGTGCCGGCTACGGGACGCAGCGAGGAGGTCGGTGAAGATGTTCCTCGCTCTGCTCGTGTGCGGCATCGTCGTCGCACTGGTGGTGATCGGGCTCTTCGTCTTCGGCTTGCGCCGGAGACTGATCCAGCGCGCCGGCGGCACCTTCGACTGTTCGCTCCGCTGGGACCTGCCCGACGAGCCGGATCCGAACGGCAAGGGCTGGGTGTACGGCGTCGCCCGCTACAGCGGTGACGAGATCGCCTGGTTCCGTGTCTTCTCGTACTCGCCCCGCCCGCGCCGGATCCTGGAGCGCGCCTCCATCGTGGCCCTGGAGCGCCGGATGCCGGAGGGCGAGGAGGAGCTCGCGCTGCTCTCCGACTCCGTGATCCAGCCCTGTATGTACGAGGGCGTCCGCCTGGAGCTCGCGATGAGCGAGGACGCCCGGACGGGCTTCATGGCCTGGCTGGAGGCGGCGCCTCCGGGGCAACGGGTGAATGTGGCCTGAGGCATGAAGAAGCGGGGACGGCGTGCTGCGCCGTCCCCGCTTCTCTGTGTGCGTGACTAGCTCAGGCCGGTGTTGATGGCCCCGACCAGCTCGCCGTTGCCGGTGTCACCGCTGAACTCCCAGAAGAACGCGCCGCCGAGGCCCTGGCTCTTGGCCCAGCTCATCTTCGAGTTCACGGTGGCGGGGGTGTCGTAGCTCCACCAGTTGGTGCCGCAGTGGGCGTACGCCGTGCCCGCGACGGTGCCGTTGGCCGGGCAGGAGTTCTTGAGGACCTTGTAGTCCTCGATGCCCTGCTCGTACGTGCCCTGCGCCGGGCCGGTCGCCGTGCCGCCGGGGGCGGCCTGGGTGACGCCGGTCCAGCCGCGGCCGTAGAAGCCGATGCCGAGCAGCAGCTTGTTGGCCGGGACGCCCTTCGCCTTGAACTTGGCGATCGCCTCGGCGGAGTTGAAGCCCTGCTGCGGGATGCCGGCGTACGAGGTGAGCGGGGAGTGCGGGGCCGTCGGACCCTTGGCCTCCCAGGCGCCGAAGAAGTCGTACGTCATGACGTTGAACCAGTTCATGTACTGCGCGGCGCCCGCGTAGTCGGCGGCGTCGATCTTGCCGCCGGTGGAGGCGTCGGCCGTGACCGCCGCGGTGATCAGGTAGTTGGCGCCGAACTTGGCGCGCATGGCCTGCATCATGTTCTTGAAGGAGGCCGCGCCGCTGGTGTCGCAGGACAGACCGCAGGCGTTGGGGTACTCCCAGTCCAGGTCGATGCCGTCGAAGACGTCGGCCCAGCGCGGGTCCTCGATCAGGTCGTAGCAGGACTGGGCGAACGCGGCCGGGTTCTGCACGGCCTGGCCGAAGCCGCCGGACCAGGTCCAGCCGCCGAAGGACCAGATGACCTTGATGTTCGGATAGGCCTTCTTCAGCTTGCGGAGCTGGTTGAAGTTGCCGCGCAGCGGCTGGTCCCAGGTGTCGGCGACGCCGTCGACGGACTGGTCGGCGGTGTACGCCTTGTCGTAGTCGGCGTAGGAGTCGCCGATGGTGCACTTGCCGCCCTGGACGTTGCCGAAGGCGTAGTTGATGTGCGTGATCTTCGACGCGGAGCCGGAGGTCACGATGTTCTTCACGTGGTAGTTGCGCCCGTAGACGCCCCAGTTGGTGAAGTAGCCCATCTTCACGGCGTTCGGGAGGGGCTGGCCGCCGCCTCCGCCCGTGGTGTGGACGGCGACCGGGCCGGCGGCCGGGCCGGTCTGGTCGATCGTGTCGCGGGCGACGACGGTGTACGAGTAGTCGGTGCCCGCGGTGAGGCCGCTGTCGGTGAAGGTGAGGCCGGTGGTGGTGGTCACCTTCGTGCCGTCGCGCAGGACGTCGTAGTTCTTGACGCCCTTGTCGTCGGTGGCCGCGGTCCAGGTGAGCTTGGCCGAGGTGTCCGTGATGTTCGAGGCGACCGGGGTGCCGGGGGCCGAGGGCGGGTTGTCGCCCGGCACGGTGGTGCCGTCGCAGGGAGCGCCGTTGATCTTACAGCCGCTGGGCGCGCCGGAGCCTGCGCCGTTGTAGCCGAAGGAGACGGAGGCGCCGGGGGCGAGGGTGCCGTTCCAGCCGACGTTCTTGGCGGTCCAGTGGGTGCCGGAGCTGGTGACGGTGGCGTCCCAGGCGGAGGTGACGGAGGTGCCGGAGGGGTAGTCCCACTCGACGGTCCAGGAGCTGATGGTGGTGGTGCCGGTGTTCTTGATGGTCCAGTTGGCGCCGAATCCGGTGCCCCAGTCCTGGGTCTTGGTGTAGGTGGCGGTGGCCGAGGTGGCGGCTTCCGCGGGGGAGGCGAGGCCGACCATGGCGGCCAGCGGCAGGATCAGGGCGGTCAGTCCGGCGGCGGTCCGCTTTCTGAACCCTGCTCTGCGCGTCGGTGCTTGAGTGCTCAACGGTGCTCCTCAAGTTGCGGACGGACAAGGTGGGGGTGGTCCGTGAAGAGTTGCGCGCGCCCCGCGAGCGTAGGAAGGTCTGGACCAATCGTCAAGAGGTCCAGACCAACGTCGGCAAAGATCTGCTAAACCCCCAACTCCTGTGCGAGGACCGCCGCTTGGACCCGGCTCCGCAGCTCCAGCTTTCCGAGCACCTTGCTCACGTGCGTCTTCGCCGTCGCCTCCGCCATGTCGAGGCGTACGGCGATCTCCGCGTTCGACAGACCGAGCCCCAGCGCCGAGAGCACCTCACGCTCCCGGGGCGTCAGCACGTCCAGTACGGACGGATCCGTCGCCCGCTCCGGCCGGGCCGGGCGGCTGCTCGCGGCGAACTCCGCGAGCAGACGCCGGGTCACCGCCGGGGCGATCAGGCCCTCGCCGCGCGCCACCGTCCGTACCGCCTCGATCAGTTCACGGGCGTCGGCGTTCTTCAGCAGGAAGCCCGCCGCGCCCGCCCGCAGCGCCCCGAACACATACGCGTCGAGATCGAAGGTGGTCAGCACGAGGACGTCGGCGAGACCCTCGGAGACCACGATCCCCGTCGCCGTCACCCCGTCCATCCGGGGCATCTGCACGTCCATCAGGACCAGGTCCGGACGCAGTTCGCGCGCCAGCTCCACCGCCCGCTCGCCGTCCGCCGCCTCGCCGACCACCTCGATGTCCGGCGCGCTGCCCAGGATCAGCACGAGCCCCGCCCGCACCGCGGACTGGTCCTCCGCGACCACCACCCGCACCGTCATGCCGTTCCCGCCCTCTCCTCCGCGGGCAGTGCCGCCCGCACCTGCCAGACCGTCCCCGAGACCGCCGCGCGGAACTCCCCGCCGAGCAGCTCCGTGCGCTCCCGCATGCCCACCAGACCCTGACCCGAGCCGGGCGCGCGCGGCCCGGGACGCTCCCCGTACGGCGAGTCCACCGCCACCGTGAGCACCCCGCCGGACCGGCCGACCCGCACCCTGACCGTACCGGGGGCGGCGTGCTTGACCGCGTTGGTCAGCGACTCCTGCACGATCCGGTACGCGGCCAGCTCCACCGGCGCCGGCAGGGCACCGCCCGGCGGGCGGGTGTCCTCCAGGACGAAGTCCAGACCGCCGGCCGAGCCGTTCGCCCGGGCCCGCGCGACCAGCGTGTCCAGGGCGTCGAGGCTCGGCACGGCCCCCGGCTCCGTCTCCCCGCCGCTGTCCCGCAGCAGCCCGATGAGCCGCCGCATCTCCGCGAGACCCGCCACGCTGTTCTCCCGGATCACCGTCAGCGCCTGCCGGGTGGTGGCCGGTTCGTCGAGGGACAGCGCGGCCGTGGAGTGGATCGCGATCGCCGAGAGGTGGTTCGCCACCATGTCGTGCAGCTCGCGCGCCATCCGCGCCCGCTCGGCCACCACCGCCTGCGCCCGGTCCATCTCGGCGAGCAGCGCGGTCTGTTCGGCCCGCAGCCTGGCCGCGTCCGCCGTCTCCCGGTGGTTGCGGACGATCGCGCCCGTCATCGCGGGGAGGAAGGAGATCATGCCGGTGATGACCCCGATGAGCAGCGCGTACGCGTTCTGCCACCAGACCAGGAAGCCGATCGTCACCCCGACCGTGACGAGACCGGTCGTGTACGGGACGCGGCGGGCGTGCGCGGGCGACCCGTACACCACGGCCGCGTACACGACGTCCGTGAACATCAGGACGGTGGCCAGGCTCCCGTACGTGAACTGGTCCGCGACGATCGCGAGAGTGCCCACCGTCAGCGCCGCCCTGGGCGCCGTCCGGCGCATCGCCTCGCACCCGGCCATCGCCACGAGCGGCACCAGCGTCACCCAGCGCTGGGTGAACAGCCGGTCCACCTGGGTGTGCAGCCCGAACGAATAGAGGATCAGCCCGCCGACGAGGCCGAGGGCGGCGATGTACAGATCGGTGCGGTGCGGGCGGGGGAGCGTCACGTACTCATCCAACACGCCCCCGCACGCGCCGGCCTCCTCGTACCGGCCGATCCGCGGGCGCGCCGCCCTCCGTCGAACGATGTAGACGGACCTCGTCACCGGCGACGACGAACCGGGGCCGTTCCCACGGGACGCTGAAGGGGAACCGAGAGGGGAACCGCCGTGATCGTCACGCTGATCGTGCTCTGCGAGGTCGGCTTCTGGGTCCTGCTGGCCGCCGGCCTCGCCACCCGCTACCTCCTGAAGATGCCCCGGACGGGTATGGCACTGCTGCTCGCCGAGCCGCTCCTCGAGGTCGTGCTCCTCGTCGCCACCGCGATCGACCTCAAGAACGGCGCGGACCCGAGCTGGGAGCACGGCCTCGCCGCGCTGTACATCGGCTACACCGTCGGCCACGGCCACCGCACCGTGAAGTGGCTCGACGGCCACGCCGCCCACCGCCTCGGCGGCGCCCCGCCGCCCCCGAAGCCCCCGAAGTACGGGATGGCCCGCGCCCGCCACGAGGGCCGGATCTGGCTGGGCACGCTGATCGGCGGCGCCGTCGCCACCGGCCTGCTGCTCCTCGCGACCTGGTACGTCGGGGACGACGGCGACACCGACAGCCTGAAGAGCTGGATGTTCGCCGCGTGGCGGGCCGTCGGCATCCACGGCCTGATCGCGCTCAGCTACTTCGTCCGGCCGAAGAAGGACCCGGCCGAGGCGTCGGGGACCGGCTCAGCGGTCGCCGCCCGGGACCCAGAGCACGTCGCCGACCTCCTTGTTCGCCGTCCTCGCAAGGATGAAGAGCAGGTCCGATAGCCGGTTGAGGTACGTGGCGGTCAGGGCGTTCATCGTCTCGCCGTGGACCTCGAGCGCAGCCCAGGTGGAGCGCTCCGCCCGCCGGACCACCGTGCACGCCTGGTGCAGCAGGGCCGCCCCGGGCGTGCCGCCCGGCAGGATGAAGGAGCGCAGCTTGTCGAGCCGCTCCAGGAAGTGGTCGCAGTCGGCCTCCAGCTTGTCGACGTACGACTGCTCGACGCGCAGCGGCGGGTACTCGGGGTTCTCCACCACCGGCGTGCAGAGGTCGGCGCCCACGTCGAAGAGGTCGTTCTGGATCCGGACGAGGACCTTCACGACGTCCTCGTCGAGCTGTCCGAGGGCGATGGCCGTCCCGATGGCGGCGTTGGCCTCGTTGGCGTCGGCGTAGGCCGAGATCCGCAGATCCGTCTTGGCGGTCCGGCTCATGTCGCCGAGTGCCGTGGTGCCCTTGTCGCCGGTACGGGTGTAGATGCGCGTCAGATTGACCATGCCACCAGCGTAGTTACGCCTGGGCCCCGCGGAACGTCCGTGTGCCGACCGTCACGGCGAGCGCCGTGAGCGCGGTCGCGGCGAGGACGCCGTACAGCATCGTGGCGGTGGCGTAGTGCCCGACGTACGCGTCCCGTACCGCGTCCACCAGATAGCGGAACGGCATGAAGTGCGACAGGACGTCGAGCCAGCCGGGCGCGAGGGCCATCGGCAGCATCAGGCCGGACAGCAGCATCGAGGGCATGGCCAGGGTGTTGATCGCCGGGCCGAACTCCTGCGGGCTGGGCAGCCTCAGCGCGAGCACGTACGACAGCGAGGCGAGCGAGAAGGTGAGCAGGGCGACGAAGCCGAAGCCGATGAGGACGCCGGCGAGCGGCGCCCGCAGGCCCATGAGCAGGGCGGCGAGGACGAGCAGGACGGCCTGGAAGAGGAAGAGGGCGGCGTCCCGCAGGGTCCGGCCCAGGAGCAGCGCGAGACGGCTGACCGGGGTGACCCGCATCCGTTCGAGGACGCCCCAGTTCTTCTCCATGATGACGGCGAAGCCCGCGAACGAGGCCCCGAAGAGGCCGAGCTGGAGCAGCAGTCCCGGCACGAGGACCTGCCAGGAGTCGCCCGCGCGGCCGAGCGGAAGCCCGGTGAGCAGCGGGCCGAAGAAGAACAGGTAGAGCAGCGGCATCAGCGCGCCGAAGAAGATCTGGAACGGCGAGCGCAGGGTCTGCCGAACGTAGCGGCCGAAGAGGACCGCGGTGTCGTGGACGAGCATCGGGTGGGCTCCTGGTCGGCGGCTAGACGGCGACGGGCGTGGTGTCGACGGGCGCGGGGCCGCGCCCGGTGATGGCGAGGAAGGCGTCCTGGAGGGTCTCCGCGCCGTGCTCGGCCCTGAGCGCGGCGGGGGAGCCCTCGGCGGCGACGACGCCCCCGTCGATGATCACGAGCCGGTCGGCGAGGGCGTCCGCCTCGTCGAGGTAGTGCGTGGTGAGGACGACGGTCGTGCCGTACTCGTCGCGCAGCCGGCGGACCAGCGCCCAGAGGGCGGCCCGGCTGCCCGGGTCGAGGCCGGTGGTCGGCTCGTCGAGGAAGAGCAGTGCGGGGTGGTGGGTCAGGCCGAGCGCGAGGTCGAGCCGGCGTCGCTGGCCGCCGGAGAGCGCGGTGGTGCTCCGGTCGAGGAGCTCGGTGAGGTCGAGGTCGCGGGCGAGTCCGGCGGCGCGGGCGGCGGCCTCGGTGCGCGAGAGCCCGTAGAGCCGTCCCTGGACGACCAGCTCGGAGCGGACGGTCTCCTGCGGGTCGACGCCGCCGCCCTGGGCGACGTACCCGATCTTCCGCCGGACGGCGACGGGATCGCGCAGCAGGTCGTGGCCGCAGACGGTGGCGGCGCCGCCGGTGGGCGGGAGGAGGGTGCTGAGCATGCGCAGGGTCGTGGACTTGCCGGCTCCGTTGGGCCCGAGGAAGCCGAGGATCTCGCCGGCCCGCACCGTGAGGTCGATGCCGCGGACGGCGTGCACCTCTCCCTGTTTCGTCCGGAAGGTCCGGGAAAGTCCGGACGTGCTGATGATTGCCATGGTGACTACAAAAACAGAGTCTCTGAAAATTTGCAACGCCTCCAAAATTTCAGGGGATGAAGGCGCGGCCTAGGATGAGGGCATGGCTGAAGGGCTCAGGGAGCGCAAGAAGCGCCAGACGAAGCAGCGGATCTCGGACATCGCGACCGGGCTCTTCCTGGAGCGCGGCTTCCAGGCCGTGACGGTGGCGGAGATCGCGGAGGTCGCCGACGTCTCCGTCAACACCGTCTACAACTACTTCCCCGCGAAGGAGGACCTCTTCCTCGACCGCATGGAGGGCATCACCCACCGGCTCGCCCGGATGATCCGCGGCCGCGACGCGGGGGAGTCCGCCGCGCAGGCCGTGCTCCGCGAGATCCGCGGCCATGTCACCGCCGTCTCGCCCGCCTATGGGCTGATGGACGGCTACGCCGACTTCATGCGGGTGATCGACGAGGCCCCCACCCTCCAGGCCCGGCTCATGGCCCTCCAGCAGGAGGTCCGCCGGACCACCGTCGCCGCCCTGCGCGAGGAGGTCGGCGCCGGGCCCGACGACCCGATGCCGCTGCTCGTCGGCGGCCAGATCGCCTGGATCCAGGGCGCCCTCGTCGAGTTCATCAGCGACAGGATGACGGCCGGGGGCAAGGCCGCCGCCGTCTCCCGCGAGGCCCTCGACCTCCTCGACGAGATCGAGGAGCTGCTGGGCGAGAAGGTCCTGACGTACGCGGTGCGCGAGGGCTA
Source organism: Streptomyces sp. NPDC002463 (assembly GCF_042889835.1). Lineage (NCBI taxonomy): Bacteria > Bacillati > Actinomycetota > Actinomycetes > Kitasatosporales > Streptomycetaceae > Streptomyces > Streptomyces sp. NPDC002463. Next base: position 39,058 of record NZ_JBIARL010000001.1, on the reverse strand, counting down.
GGGCCTGTCTTTCGGATCAGGCCGGGCTCGCCGGGCGGGCCCCGGGGAGTGTCGTGAGTGTGACGTCCGTCAAAGAGGGCGTGACGCGCGTTACTTCGCGGTCACATGGGGCCCCGCGACCGCTAATCTCCGCCGGAGAGCCAGAAGTGAACAGGCGTTAAAAGGGGTGGAAGATCGTGGCCAGGAAGCTCGCCGTCATCGGGGCCGGACTCATGGGATCCGGTATCGCGCAGGTCTCGGCACAGGCGGGCTGGGACGTCGTCCTGCGTGACGTCACCGACGCCGCCCTGACCCGCGGCACCGACGGCATCAAGGCGTCGTACGACAAGTTCGTCGCCAAGGGCAAGCTCGCCGCCGAGGACGCCGAGGTCGCGCTCGGGCGCATCACCGCGACCACCGAGCTCGATGCCGTCGCCGACGCGGACGTCGTCGTCGAGGCCGTCTTCGAGAACCTCGACGTCAAGCACGAGATCTTCCGCTCGCTCGACAAGATCGTCAAGGACGGCGCCGTCCTCGCCTCCAACACCTCCGCGATCCCGATCACCAAGATCGCCGCGGTGACCGAGCGTCCCGAGGCCGTCGTCGGCGTCCACTTCTTCTCGCCCGTGCCGATGATGCAGCTCGTCGAGCTGGTCCGCGGCTACAAGACGAGCGACGAGACCCTGGCCACCGCCCGCGCGTTCGCCGAGTCCGTCGGCAAGACCTGCATCGTCGTCAACCGCGACGTCGCCGGCTTCGTCACCACCCGCCTCATCTCGGCCCTCGTCGTCGAGGCCGCGAAGCTCCACGAGTCGGGCGTCGCCACCGCCGAGGACATCGACATCGCCTGCAAGCTCGGCTTCGGCCACGCCATGGGCCCGCTCGCCACCGCCGACCTCACCGGCATCGACATCCTGGTGAACGCCGCCAACAACATCTACACCGAGTCCCAGGACGAGAAGTTCGCGCCGCCGGAGCTGATGCGCCGGATGGTGGACGCGGGTGACATCGGCCGCAAGAGCGGGCAGGGCTTCTACAAGTACTGATCCGGACCCGCCACCCCGTCTCACTCCGTGGGGTGAATTTCGGGATCGGTTCGCTGACAAGGCGCAACGTATCTGCCGGTGCGGCAGTCAGTTGTTGCGAAGACGGAGCACTCTCGGGGAGCGCATATGCACATCAGGGGCGACCACGTCGAGCTGGTCGTCGGGGGCCGCCTCGACGTCCGCAGCGCGGCGGACGCCCGTACGGTCCTGCACACGGCCGTCGACGACGGAGTCGGCGACCTCGTGCTCGACCTGACCGGCCTCGACTCCTGGGACGCGACCGGACTCGGCGTCATCATGGGCGCCCACCGGAGGGCCGGCCGCTGCGGCCGGCGCCTCGTCCTGCGCGGGGTGCCGCCCCAGATGCAGCGGCTCCTCGTCGCCACCAGGCTCCACCGCATCCTCGCCATCGAGGGCGGCCTCGCCCTGGAGTCCCTGCCCCGCGTCTGACCCCCGGGTGCCCGCCGCGTGTGAAGCAGCTGTGTGAACCAGGCGTCACGCTCAATCCTCACAAGACCGTGACGTCTTGGTCTCGGGGGCACCCCGACTGTTCCCGAGCGCCTGAGCACGGTCTAGGGTTCGGTCGCCCGCACCTTGACGGACCCGCCCGCACACCGGACGGACCCACCGGCGGGCACCGGACACCGCTGCTTGGGAGCTTGGACCATGGACCCGATCAACCCTGGGTCGGAGGAGTACGGTCACGACACCGAGGGCGAGGAGGCCCGCCAGGGCCGGGGCGTGCCCGCGCCGGCGCCCGCACGCGCCCGCGTCGTCCGGCTCGTCTCCGGCGAGCTGCTCCTCACCGTCAACCCCGTCGACGGCAGCGAGATCGAACCCTGCCCGCCCGGGCAGGAACCGCCCGCCCCCCGCCCCCGCACCGCCGAGGAGCGCGCCGAGGCCGCCCGCGCCGCCGCCCCGCCCGTCCCGCCGGGCCCCGCCGCCCCCGAGCTGCCCCTCCTCGAACGCCAGGAGGAGCGCGAGCGGCTCACCGGCACCCTCGGCCGCGGCCGCTCCGCCCGCCTCGTCGGCGCCCCCGGCTCCGGCCGCACCGCCCTCCTCGACGCCGTCGCCGCCGACTGCGCCGGCCTCGCACCCGACGGCGTCGTCCGCCTCTCCGGCCACCACCGCACGCCCACCGAACTTCTCCACGAGCTCTTCACAGCCGTCCGGTACGCCCCCGACCAGCGCCCCGACCGGGCCGCCCTCCTCGACCGGCTCCGCGACGTCGGCGCGGTCGTCGTCGTCGACGACCTGGAGTTCGGCGGCGCCGCCCTCGACGAGGTCCTCGCCGCCGCCCCCGAGTGCGCCTTCCTCCTCGCCGCGGGCCCCGACACCCCCGCCCCCTCTGCCGACGCCCACATCGAGGAGGTCCTCCTCGCCGGCCTCGGCCGTGCCGCCGCCCTCGAGCTCCTGGAGAGCGCCGTCGGCCGCGGCCTCACCGAGGAGGAGGCCAACTGGGCCGGCGACCTGTGGTTCGAGTCCGAGGGCCTCCCGCTCCGCTTCGTCCAGGCCGGCGCCCTGCTCCGGCAGCGCGACAGGCTGCGCGTCACCCCCGCCGAGTTCGACGCCTTCGGCGCCCTCGAAGAGGCCTTCGGGCCCGCCGACCCCGCCGCCGCGGCAGCGGCTGCGGCCGCGGCCTTCGACGGCATCGACGACCCCGACGTCGAACTGCGCGAGATACCGCTGCCGAGCCTCGGCGAGGGCGCCGCCCCCGCCGCGCTCCTCGCCTCCCGGCTCAGCCGCTCCGCCCAGGCCGCCCTGCGCTTCGCCGTCGCCCTCGGCGGCGAGGTCCCGCACCAGGCCCACCTCCCGGCCCTCGTCGGCGACACCCACGCCGACGCCGCCCTCGGCGAGCTCAGAGCCTGCGGACTGCTCTCCCCGGTCGGCCCCCGCTACCGGCTCGCCGCCGGAGTCCTCACCCAGCTCCTCGCCCACGGCTACGAGCACGAGGCCGCCGACCGCGCCCACACCATCGCCCAGCACTACGCCTGGTGGGCCGCCCACCCCTCCGTCACCCCCGAGCGCGCCGCCGCCGAGGCCGACGCCCTGCTCGCCGCCCTCACCGCGCTGATCCCCGGCACCGGGGAGCCCGCCGCCGAGCACCGGGCCACCGCCGTCCTCCTCGCCCGCGCCGCCGCGCCCGCCTTCGCCGCCGGACTCCACTGGGGCGCCTGGGAACGCGCCCTGCGCGCCGGACAGGAAGCCGCCCGCCTCACCGGCGAGGTCGCCGAGGAGGCCTACTTCCACCACGAGCTCGGCGTCCTCGCGATCTGCGCCGGGAACCTGGAGCGCGCCCGCGCCGAGCTGGAGGCCTCCATCGCCATGCGCGGCGTGCTCGCCGACAAGCGCGGCACCGTCGCCGGCCGCCGGGCGCTCGCCCTCGTCGCCGACCTCTCCGGCGACCACGCCGCCCCCGCCGTGGAGCCCGTCTCCCCGCCGCGCGGCACCCCGGCCCTGCGCGGCCCCGCCGCCCGGCCCGCCCTCACGAAGCCGGAGCCCGTCACGGCCCCGCTGCCGGGCGGAGCCCTCCGTACCCCGGCGAAGGCGACGGTCCCGGCGTTCCCCGACTTCGCCGACGACGCCCCGACGGTCCTCACCCAGCCCGACACCGGCCGTGGCTCCGGTCTCAAGGGCGGCATCCTCGACGGCGCCCGCCGCAACCTCGTCGCCGTCGGCGCGGGCGCGCTCCTCGTCGCCGTCCTCGGCACCGTCGTGACCCTCGGCCTCACCTCGGGCGACGGCGAGCCCCCCGCCACCGACCACGTCACCTCCGACAGCACCGCGAGCGAGAGCGGCACCGACGACGGCCTCGACGGCGAGGAGCCGCCGGCCGACGGCGAGACCGCCCCCGCCGAGACGGGCCGGGCGACCCACTCGGACTCCCCGAGCCCCTCGGGCTCCGGGAGCGCGTCGACGTCCGCCTCGACGAACCCGTCCGACTCGGCCTCGCCGTCGTCCTCGGACAGCCCGACGGCGACGACGTCGCCCACGAGGACCGGGGCGCCGACGAGCCCGACGACGTCCCCGACCCCGACGAGGCCGCGCCCGACCACCACGCCGCCGAGGGCGACGACCACGCCGCCGCAGCCGCCGACGACCACCCCCGCGCCCACGACGCCGACCACCACGCCCCCGACGACGACGACCGCCCCGCCCGCGACCGGAGAGACCACCACCCTCGGTGCCCCCTCCGCCTCCGAGACGTCCACCGCCTCGTCGACGCCCGCCTGACCCCGTACGGGAAACGACGACGGCCCCGGGCGCGCTCAGCGCACCCGGGGCCGTCGCCCGGAAAGACGGGCCTCAGAACAGCCGCAGCTTGTCGTCCTCGATGCCGCGCAGCGCGTCGTAGTCGAGGACCACGCAGCCGATCCCGCGGTCCGTCGCCAGGACCCGGGCCTGCGGCTTGATCTCCTGGGCCGCGAAGACGCCCTTCACCGGCGCCAGGTGCGGGTCGCGGTTGAGGAGCTCCAGGTAGCGGGTCAGCTGCTCGACGCCGTCGATCTCGCCGCGCCGCTTGATCTCCACCGCGACCGTCCCGCCGTCGGCGTCCCGGCACAGGATGTCCACGGGGCCGATCGCCGTCGGGTACTCGCGGCGGATCAGCGTGTAGCCCTCGCCGAGGGTCTCGATGCGGTCGGCGAGCAGCTCCTGCAGGTGCGCCTCGACGCCGTCCTTGATGAGGCCCGGGTCGACGCCCAGCTCGTGCGAGGAGTCGTGGAGGATCTCCTCCATCGTGATGATCAGTTTCTCGCCCGCTTTGTTGATCACGGTCCAGATGCCCGCCTCACCGGCTTTACCCTCGGCGCCTTCCTTGAGTGTGCACGGCGGGGACATCCAGTTGAGCGGTTTGTACGCCCGGTCGTCCGCGTGGATCGAGACGCTGCCGTCTGCCTTGACGAGGATCAGACGGGGAGCTGAGGGCAGGTGGGCCGTGAGCCGGCCCGCGTAGTCCACGGAACAACGGGCAATGACGAGACGCATGGTCCGCAACGCTACAAGAGAGACGCTCTTCCGCGCGATTCGGGCATCGCCGCGGCGCCCTCCGGGGGCCGTCGTGAGCCGAACACCCGTCGGTTATCAGCCGGTTGTGTGCCCATTCTTCTGGTGCGGCCCGGACTGCGCGCTTACCGTGGAAGCTGGAGGTCGTCGTGCGTGCACGCTGCGTGGCGTACGGCCGGCCTTCGTCCCTGGCCGCAAGACCCCGTCCGCGGGGTCGCGAGAGGAGAACCCATGTCGCTCGACGTCTCACCGGCTCTGTTGGAACAGGCCGAGCGAGGCGAGGTCGACGAAGCCGACTTCGTCGACTGCGTCCGGACCTCCCTGCCCTACGCATGGGAGATGATCAGTTCTCTGGTGGCACAGCTGAAGGTCGACGGCGGAGAGTTCGCCGACAACCAGACGCCGCCGCCGAATGAGCAGGCACGTGGTCAGCTGCTGCGCGCGCTCGCGAGCGATGCCATTCGTGGTGCGCTGCAGCGGCACTTCGGGGTGCGTCTCGCCTTCCAGAACTGCCACCGCGTGGCGGTCTTCCCGCTCGACCCGTCGGTGGACGAGCGGCTCGCCCGTTTCACGTCGGTACGGGGGCAGCTGCTGAACCAGTCTCCGGAACTGCGCGACTGCTGAGACATGGTGCTGCCGCTCCGCGCCGCGGGAGAAAGCGATCGATGCGGGCCGACGCGCATCGGCGCCGGCAGGCGCGGGAGCGGCAGCACGGTCCCGGAGGCCGTGAGGCCTCTCACACCCGTCACGCCCGTCACGCCCGTCACACCAGGAGCGGCAGGACCTCCGCGCCGAGCCGCCGGACGTTCTCCTCGGTCGCCGCGAGGTCGCCCGAGCCCTCCGCGAGCAGGGCGAAGCGCGTGATGCCCGTACGCTCCGCGGTCGCCGCGAGCCGGTCCGCCGCGCGCCGGGGCGTGCCCACCGGGTGCAGCCCGCACAGCAGCTCCGTGTACGCCACGGGGTCCCGCATCGCACGGTGCCGACCGTCCACCGTCACATGCGCGTCGAGGCCCTGCTTCAGCCAGCCCGGCATCGCCTTGACCAGAGCCTCCGTCGCGTCCGCGCCCCGGTCCGCGAGCTGGGCCACGCCCGCCGAGACGTGGCCGGCGCCGATCCGCGCGATCTCGTCCGGGTCCCGCCCGGCCTCCCGGGCGCAGCGCGCCCAGGCCGCGACCATCTCGGCCTTGTCCTCGTCGCCGCAGTGCATGCCGAGCAGCATGGGCAGTCCGCGCTCCGCCGCGAGCCGCACGCTCTTCGGCGAGGTGCAGGCCACCACGACCTCGGGGGCGGCCTCGCCGCCGATCAGCTCGTCGGGGCGGGGCACCACGGGCACCTCGCGGAAGGAGAACCGCTCACCGTCGGCGCCGACGCGCGGCTCGGTGAGCCAGCGGAGCAGCAGGTCGAGCGATTCGGGGAAGCCCTTCTCGTACGCCGCGAGACCCGCGCCGAAGACCTCCAGGTCCACCCAGGGGCCGCCGCGGCCCACGCCGAGGGTGAAGCGGCCGCCGGAGGTGAGGTGCAGCAGCGCCGCCTGCTCGCCGAGGGCGACCGGGTGGACGGACGGCAGCACGCTCACCGCCGTGCCGACCCGGAGCCGCCGGGTGCGGCCGAGGAGCAGGGCGGCCAGGGTGACGGCCGAGGGGCAGACCCCGTACGGCACGAAGTGGTGCTCGGCGAGCCAGACGGAGTCGAGCCCCGCCTCCTCCGCCACCTCGGCGGTCCGCACCGCCCGGTGCAGTGCCTCCCCCTGGCCCTGGCCCGGGAACTGGGCTGCCAGAACGAACGTACCCACGCGCATCGCCTTCTGCCTCCTTGCGGCCGACGCGTATCTCCCCTCGCACAGGCACCAACGTCTGACACGTGCCAAAGGCAACGGCCGTTCATGAAGTTCTTGCGATTTTCGGCTAAGCCGCTTCGGGCGGGGCCCGGGGCACCGCGTGGCGGCCCGTAGGCTGGAGAGAACGGTCCGTGTTCCCAGGCCCCGTGTGCCCAGACCCCGTGAGGTGTGCCCGTGTCCCCGCGTCACAACCGCTCCCGAGGCGGCGAGAAGCCCGCGCAGCAGGGCGACCACGGAGACAGGTACGGCGGTGTGCAGCGCACCGAGACCTGGCAGGGAGAGGAGTGGTACGTCCGGCTGGTCGCCGGCGCGAGCGCCCCGGGCAAGCGCTACCGCTGCCCGGGCTGCGACCAGGAGATCCCGTCCGGCGCCCCGCACGTCGTCGCCTGGCCCGAGTGGGGCGGGGTGGACGACCGCCGTCACTGGCACAAGGCCTGCTGGAACGCGAAGGACCGCCGCACCAGCAGGGTGCAGCGCTCCCGCAACGCCCCCCGCTACTGACGCTCCCGCGCGCAGTTCCTCCATCGATTCTGCCTGGTTCTTCACGGGTGCCCCGGCAGATCATCGAGCCGAACGATCGGCGACAGGAACCGGCAGTGACGCCGCAGGCGAGGGACGACGAGGTCCGGGCCGGCGAAGCGCGTCATTCGCAGCACTTACGGAGCGCCCGTGACGAAAGCTCAGCCCTACGACATCGACTCGGTGCGGGCGTACTTCCCCGCACTCAAGGCCGGGTCCGCCCACTTCGACGGCCCGGGCGGCACCCAGATACCGCAGCCCGTGATCGACGCGATGGTCGACGCCATGTCGGACCCGCTGTGCAACCGCGGCGGCAACACCGCCGGGGAGCGCAACGCGGAGGCCATCGTCCTGGACGCCCGCCGCGCCCTCGCCGACTTCCTCGGCGCAGACCCGCGCGGTGTCGTCTTCGGCCGCAGTTCCACCCAGCTCCTCTACGACCACGCCCGCACGCTCGCCAAGACCTGGCGCCCGGGCGACGAGGTGGTCGTCAGCCGCCTCGACCACGAGGCCAACATCCGCTCCTGGGTCAACGCGGCGGCCGCCGTCGGCGCCACCGTCCGCTGGGCCGACTTCGACCCGGCGACCGGTGAGCTGACCCCCGAGCACATCGGCGCGGTGCTCTCCGAGCGGACCCGTCTGGTCGCCGTCACCGCCGCCTCCAACCTGATCGGCACCCGGCCCGACGTGCCCGCGATCTCCCGCCTGGTCCGCCGGACCGGCGCGCTGCTCCACGTCGACGCGGCGCAGCTGAGCTCCCACGGCCGGGTCGACCTCGCCGCCTTCGGCGCGGACTCCGTCAGCGCCTCCGCCTACAAGTTCCTCGGACCCCACCTCGGCGTCCTCGCCGCGCGGCCCGAGCTCCTGGAGGCGCTCAGCCCCGACAAGCTGCTCGCCTCCACGGACACCGTCCCCGAGCGCTTCGAGCTGGGCATCCTGCCGTACGGAGTCCTCGCGGGCGCCCGTGCCACGGTCGATTTCTGGGCCGGGCTCTCCGGACTGCCCGCGAGCGCCGCCGGCCGGCGCGAGCGGCTCGACGCCGCGCTCGCCGCGGTGGAGGCGTACGAGGAGCAGCTGCGGGTGCGTCTCGAGCGCGGGCTCGCCGAGCTGGACGGGGTCACGGTGCACTCGCGGGCCGCGCGCCGGACCCCGACCCTGCTGATCGGCGTCGCCGGGCGGCACCCCGTCGAGGTCCACCGGCACCTCGCCGCCCGGGGCGTCGACACCGGTGTCGGCACCTTCTACTCGGCGGACGCCGCTCGGCACCTCGGGCTCGGTGAGGAGGGCGGTGTCCGCGTGGGGCTCGCGCCCTACACCTCGGAAGAGGACGTGGAGCGGCTCCTGGAGGGCCTCGCCACGCTCCCGGCCGTGCACTCCGGCGCGGACCGCGGGCTCGTCGGCCACCACTGACCGCCGGACGGCGGGCCGGATGTGCCGGCCCCGCACGTGAAGAAACGGAAACAACAATATGAACGACATCCGGCTCGACGACGTCTGGATTCGCCAATTTCCGCCCGCGGGCACGGGCGGCGTACCGCTGGTCTGCTTTCCGCACGCCGGTGGGTCCGCTAGTTATTTCCGGCCCTTCTCGAATGTCCTGAAGAATCGCCTTCGAGTCCTCTCGGTGCAGTATCCGGGAAGGCAGGACAGGATTCAGCATCCGCTCATCACATCGATTTCCGAATTCGCCGACGCCTCGTACGCGGCACTCGAACCGCTGCTGAAGGAACCCGTGGCGTTCCTGGGGCACAGCATGGGCGCGGCCATCGCCTTCGAGGTGGCCCACCGCATGCGCGAGCGCCTCGGCACCGCCCCGGTGACCCTCTACGTCTCCGGGCGGCGGGCGCCCTCCAAGGACCGGGAGAGCCGCATCCACCTCCTCGACGACGAGGGGCTCGTCGAGGTGCTGCGCAGCCAGAGCGGCACCGACACGCGGATCCTCGGCGACAAGGACGTCCTGAAGATGATCCTCCCGCCGCTGCGCGCCGACTACACGGCCATCGAGACCTGGCGGTACGACCCCGCCGAGCCCTTGCTGGACTGCCCGGTCGTCGCCCTCACCGGCGTGGACGACGAGACCGTCACCACCGAGGAGGCGCAGGCCTGGGGCGAGCACACCACCGGGCCCTTCGCCCTGGAGACCTTCCAGGGCGGCCACTTCTACCTCGCCGACCAGTTCGAGCTGGTGGCCGAGACCGTGCTCAGGACGCTGCCGGCGCGCTAGCGGGCGCGCACGGAACGCCGATGGGGCGTGCGGGAGGACCAGGTCCTCCCGCACGCCCCATCGGGCTGCCCGCGGTGCGCGGCCGGTCCGGGGCCGCCGGGCGGACGCGGAAAGCCGGGGCGGCGGGGGATCAGCCCTCGACGGGCTTGGGCTCCAGGCCCAGGCCGTCACCGCCCGTGCGCATGTCCTCGATCACCCGGTGGAAGTGGGCGATGATGCACTCGCGCTTGCTCAGGATGTTCGTCTTGTACGCCGAGGAGTGCGTGGTGGCGGCGACGTCGATCCACTCGTCGATGTCCTGCTGCACGACCGCCTTGTAGATCTCCCAGAAGAAGTCGACCTGGCGCTGGTACTCCGGGTCGTCGCCCTCCTCCATCTCGTACTGGAGCTCCCAGGCCTCGAAGCGGGTCTTGGTCACGCTCAGCGGGACCGCCCGGAAGACCTGGGTGTGCAGGGCCTGGCAGTTGGCGACGGCGGTGGGGAAGAGCAGGTAGTTGCAGATGGCGTAGCGGGTGTGGTCCAGCGTCTCCATGAGGTCGTCGAGGACGCCGAGGAACGGGACGAAGTACATGCCGTTGCGCCCGTACACATGCATCGTCGAGTGCTTGGCGTCCTGGGCCTCCTTGCCGCCCATGCCGTGCAGCGCCTGCGCGTGGTAGTACTCGCTGAACGCGTCGACGGCCACCTTCCAGTTGACGTCGACCTCCCACTCGACCTTCTCGACGAGCTTCATGTCCTCCATGCGGAAGGCGGCGAGGTCGTCCCGGACCTCGGGGGCGATCCAGTCCTTCAGCGGACCGGCCACGCCCGGGCCGGCGAGGACGGCCCACACCCAGCCGCCCCACTCGTCGACGTCGACGGCGGGCGAGCAGAGGCCGGCCAGCGCCTTCGGGTCGAAGTCGGGACGGTCCGGGACGCCCTTGACCTTGCCCTCGGTGTCGTACGCCCAGTTGTGCCACTTGCAGGTGAAGCGGCGGGCGTTCTTGCCGCTCTCGGCGACGATGCGGGCGCCGCGGTGCGCGCAGACGTTGTGGAAGCCGTCGAGGCCGCCGTCCTCGCGGCGGGTGATGACGATGCTCTCGCCGTGGCCCTCCCAGACGTGGTGGTCGCCGGGCTCGGCTATCTGCTCCGAGCGGCAGATGATCTGCCAGCTGCGGTTGAGGACGTTGATCCGCTCCTGTTCGTAGCGCTCCGGGTCGCGGTAGACGTCCGCGTCGAGCGTCGTCGGCCCGATGTCGGGAACGCCGGGGACGTCGGGCCCGAAGCGCAGGGGCAGATTTCCTCGAGTGGGCTGGAATACCACGGTCGACCTCCGTCGGGTCAGTGCGATGTCCGGGTCTTTTTCCGCGTCACGAGAAGGACGGGAATCTGTCTGGAGGCAGCACGCGGCAGGGTCACGCGAATTTCCCCCGGCGGTCAGGCTAACCATCTTTTTCCGAATAACTCAAGCCGCTCCGTCGGACCGGTGAAAAAGGGGACACAACGGACTCGGGCGGTTCATCGGAATTTCGAATACGAGGTTTCGCCGCCGGTTCTGCCTGTTCTGCCGGCGCCCGAGTACCGAGGCTTACAGGTATTGACGAGCCGTGTGACGGTCGGGGGACGGGGTAGTGGTGGGTACAGAGGACAAGCTTCGCGGCTATCTCAAGCGCGTCACCGCGGAGCTCCTGGAGACGCGTGAGCGGCTCGCCGCCGCCGAGACCGCCGAGCCGATCGCGATCGTCGGCATGGCCTGCCGCTTCCCGGGCGGGATCCGCACCCCCGAGGACCTGTGGCAGCTGCTGACGGACGGCGGCAGCGTCGTCTCCGGCACCCCCGAGGACCGCAACTGGGACCTCGACGAGCTGACCGTGACCAACGCCGACGGCAGCGCCACCGTGCGGACCTTCGGGGCCTTCCTCGACGACGCCACCGAGTTCGACGCCGACTTCTTCGGGATCTCGCCCCGCGAGGCCGTCGCCATGGACCCGCAGCACCGGCTCCTCCTGGAGACCGCGTGGGAGGCCCTGGAGCGGGCGGGCATCCCCGCCGACTCCCTGCACGGCAGCCGTACCGGCGCCTACATGGGCATCATCAGCGGCGACTACGCCGCCCACCTCACCGCGTCCGGCACCGCGGGACTCGACGGCTACTTCATCAACGGCGCCGGAGCCGCCTTCGCCTCCGGCCGCATCGCCTACACCCTCGGACTCCAGGGCCCCGCCGTCACCATCGACACCGCCTGCTCGTCCGCGCTCGTCGCCCTCCACGACGCCGTCCGGGCGCTGCGCGGCGGCGAGTGCGCCACCGCCCTGGTGGGCGGCGCGGCCGTCGTGTCGACGTCGGCGATGCTCGTCGAGTTCGGCCGCCAGGGCGGCCTCGCCCCCGACGGCCGGTGCAAGCCCTTCGGCGCGGCCGCCGACGGCACCGCCTTCTCCGAGGGCGTCGGCGTGCTCGTCCTGGAACGCCTCTCCGACGCCCGGCGCGCCGGGCACGAGGTGCTGGCCGTCGTGCGCGGCAGCGCCGTCAACCAGGACGGCGCCTCCAACGGCCTGACCGCCCCCAACGGCGCCGCCCAGGAACAGGTCATCCGGCAGGCCCTCGAGGACGCCCGGCTCACCGCCGACCAGGTCGACGCCGTCGAGGCGCACGGCACCGGAACCGTCCTCGGCGACCCCATCGAGGGGCAGGCGCTGCTCGCCACCTACGGCGCCCACCGCCCCGACGGACGACCGCTGCTCCTCGGCTCGGTGAAGTCCAACATCGGCCACACCCAGGCCGCCTCCGGCCTCGCCGGCACCATCAAGACCGTCCTCGCCCTCCGGCACGGCGTCCTGCCGGCCAGCCTCGGGATCGACGAGCCGACGCCGCACGTCGACTGGGCCGCCGGCGGCCTGCGCCTCCTGACCGAGCGGACCGACTGGCCCGGGACCGGGGAACCGCGCCGGGCCGGCGTCTCCTCCTTCAGCCTCAGCGGCACCAACGCCCACGTCATCCTCGAAGAGGCACCGGCCGCCACGGCCGCCGGCGGCGACGGGGCAGCAACTCCGACGGCCACCGCGGCCGGCAACCGGGAAGCGGCACCGGCCACCACCGCGCCCGCCGCCGGCGGGCGGCCCGCGCCGCTCGCCGCCGCGTCCGCGCCCGCGATCCCGTGGGTCCTGTCCGCCAAGTCCCCGGCCGCCCTGCGCGCCCAGGCCGCCGGACTCCTCGCCCGCCTCGACGCCGAACCCGCCCTGCGGGACGGCGACATCGCGCTCACCCTCGCCACCGGCCGCTCCGCCCTCAAGCACCGCGCCGTCGCCGTCGGCACCCGCCGCGAGGAGCTGACCGCCTCGCTCGCCGCCCTCGCCGCGGGCGAGACCTCGCCGCGACTCGCCCAGGGCACGGCACCCGCCGAGCCCCGCACCGGCGCCGTCTTCGTCTTCCCCGGCCAGGGCCCGCAGTGGGCCGGCATGGGCGCCGGACTCATGGAGAGCTCGCCCGTGTTCGCCGCCCGGGTCCAGGAGTGCCTCGACGAGTTCGACCGCCACCTCGACTGGTCGCTCGCCGACGTGCTGCGCGGAGCGCCCGGTGCCCGCGCCCTCGACGAGGACGAGGTCGTCCAGCCCGCCCTGTTCACGATGATGGTCGGCCTCGCGGCCCTGTGGGAGTCCTGCGGCGTCCGGCCCACCGCCGTCGTCGGCCACAGCCAGGGCGAGATCGCCGCGGCTTGCGTCGCCGGGGCGATCTCCCTGCCCGACGCCGTACGGATCGTCGCCCGCCGCAACCGGCCCATCCGCGCCGCGATCACCGGCCGCGGCGGCATGGCCTCGCTGCCCCGCCCGGTCGCCGAGGTCGAGGAGCTCCTGAGCCGCTGGGACGGACGGCTCACCGTCGCCGCCGTCAACGGCCCCTCGGCCACCGCCGTCTCCGGCGACCTGGACGCCCTCCGGGAACTCCTCGCCCACTGTGCGGCCGAGGGCATCACCGCCCACCGCATCCCCATCGACTACGCTTCCCACTCCGCCCACATCGACCTGGTCGAGCAGGAACTCCTCGACACCATCGGCACGTTCGAGACCCGCGAACTGCGCACGCCGTTCTACTCGACCGTCACCGGCGGCCCCGTCGACGGCCACACGCTCGACACCGCCTACTGGTTCGAGAACCTCCGCCGTCCGGTCGACTTCGCCGGCGCCGTCCGCGCCCTCCTCGCCGACGGCCACCGCGCGTTCGTCGAGTGCGGCGCCCACCCGGTCCTCACCTACGGCCTGGAGGAGCTCGTCCACGAGGCCGGGGCCGACGCGGCCGTCGTCCCCACCCTCCGCCGCGGCCAGGGCGGAGCGGACCGCTTCCTCACCTCCCTCGGCCTGCTCCACGCCGGAGGCGTCCGCGTCGACTGGCCCGCGCTCCTCGCCGGCGGCGACGCCCGGACCGTGCCCCTGCCCACGTACGCCTTCCAGCGCAAGCGCTTCTGGCTCGACGAACCGGTCCGCGCGGCGGGCGACGTCCGTGCCGCCGGACTGCGCGCCACCGGGCACCCGCTGCTCGGTGCCGCCGTCGACCTCGCCGGTCCCGCCGCGGAGGGCGGCGCCGTCCTCCACTCCGGACGCCTCGCCCTCGACACCCACCCGTGGCTCGCCGACCACACCGTCGCCGAGACGCCGCTCCTGCCCGGCACCGCCACCGTCGAACTCGCCGCGCGCCTCGCCGCCGAGTCGGGCCCGGCCGGCGTGGAGGAACTCACCCTGCACGCCCCGGTGCCCGTTCCCGACGAGGGCGCGATCGACCTCCAGGCGGCGGTCGGCGCCCCCGACGACTCGGGGCGCCGCTCCTTCGCCCTGTACTCGCGCCCCGAGGACGCCGAGCCGGGAGCACCCTGGACCCTGCACGCCGAGGGCGCCCTCGCCCCCGAGGCCCCGGGCACGCCCGCCCTGCCGACGGGCGGCGCCTGGGAGGTGCTGCGCGGAGCCTGGCCCCCGCCCGGCGCCACCCCCGTCGCCCTCGACGGGCTCTACGACCGGCTGGCCGGACTCGGCATCGCGTACGGCCCCGCCTTCCGCGGCCTGCGCGCCCTGTGGCGGCGCGGCGACGAACTCCTCGCCGAGGTCGCCCCCGAGAACGGGACCCTCGCGGACGCCGCCGGGCACGGCCCGCACCCCGCCCTGCTCGACGCCGCCCTGCACGCCGTCCTCGCCGACCGGTTCGGCGAGGAGCCGGACGCCGCACCGCTCCTCGTGCCCTTCGCCTGGCACGGCGTCACCAGCCACACCACCGGCGCCACCGCCCTGCGGGTCGCCCTCGGCCGGGACGGCGACGACGTCACCCTGAAGGCCGCCGACACCGCCGGCACCCCCGTCGTCTCCGTCGACCGGCTCACCGTCCGCCCCATGACCGCCGATCAGCTGCGGGCCTCCGGCGCCCCGCACCGCGACGCGCTCTTCCGGCTCGACCTGACGGCCGTCCCGTCGCCGGGCGAGAGGCCGGACGCCGGCGCCTGCGTACTGCTCGGCGACGCGCCCGCCGACCCCGCGAGCCCCCTCGCACGACTGCCCCGGCACGCCGACCCGGCCGCGCTCGCCGGCACGGCGGGGACCGGCGCCCCGCTGCCGAGGCTCGCCCTGGTCCCGCTCTCCCGCCTCCTTCCGGACCTGCGGACCTCCGCCGACCCGGCCGACGCGATCCGCACCGCCCTCACCCGAGCGCTCCGGCTCGTCCAGGACTGGGTCGCCGACGACCGGCTCGCCGACACCCGCCTCGTCCTCGTCACCCCCGACGAGGACACCGAGGACGGCTCCGGGACGCTCGCCGGAGCGGCCGGCGCCGCGGTCCGCGGCCTCGTCCGGTCCGCGCAGGCCGAGCACCCCGGACGGTTCGTCCTCGTGAGCGCCGCCGACCCGGAGACCGTGTCCGTCGACGCACTCGCCGCGGCCGTCGCGACCGGCGAACCGGACACGCTGCTGCGCTCCGGCGCGATCCTCGCCCCGCGTCTGGCCCGGGTCCCCGCTGCCTCCGCACCGGCCACCGGACCCGCGCCCCTCACCGGGGCCGGCACGGACCCCGGCACCGTGCTCGTCACGGGCGGACTCGGCACCCTCGGCGGCCTGGTCGCCCGGCACCTCGTCACCGCACGGGGCGTGCGCCGCCTGCTCCTCGTCGGCCGCCGGGGCCTCGACACCCCCGGTGCCGACGCCCTCGTCGCCGAGCTGACCGCGCTCGGCGCGCACGTCACCGTCGCCGCCCGCGACGTGTCCGACCGCGCCGAGGTCGCCGCGCTGCTCGACTCCGTACCCGCCGCCCACCCGCTCACCGCCGTCGTGCACACCGCCGGCGTCGTCGACGACGGCGTCGTCACCGCGCTCGACCCCGAGCGGCTCGACCGGGTGCTGCGCCCCAAGCTGGACGCGGCCGTCCACCTCGACGAGCTCACCCGCGAGACGGACCTTTCGGCCTTCGTCCTGTTCTCCTCCCTGTCGGGCGTCCTCGGCCGGGCCGGACAGGCCAACTACGCGGCCGCCAACGCCTTCCTCGACGGGCTCGCCCGCCGGCGCCACCGGCTCGGCCTCCCGGCCACCGCCCTCGCCTGGGGCCTGTGGGCCGAGGCCAGCGACATCACGGGAGACCTCGACGAGGCCGGCCTGCGCCGGCTCGCCGCCCCCGGCATCGCCGCCATGACCGCCGACGAGGCGCTCGCGCTCCTCGACGCCGCCCTCGACGCGGCCCGCGCCCACGACCTTCCCGCACTCGTCCCCGCCCGGCTCGACCTGCCCGCCCTGCGGGCCCACACGGGCCCCGGCGAGGTGCCGCCCGTGCTGCGGGCGCTCCTCGGCACCGGCCGCCGCGCCGCGCGGGGCCCCGAGACCACGGCGAGCACCGCCGACGGACCCGACGCGCTGCGCGCCGAGCTCGCGGCGCTCTCCGAGGCGGACCGGCTCGACCGGCTCACCGAGCTGGTCCGCGCCCGGGCCGCGGCCGTCCTCGGACACGAGGGCGGGGACGGCGACGCGGTCGACCCCGACCGCGCCTTCAAGGAGCTGGGCTTCGACTCGCTGACGGCCGTCGAACTGCGCAACCAGCTGGGCGCGGCCACCGGCGTGCGCCTCCCGGCCACGCTGGTCTTCGACCACCCGACCCCGGCGGCGCTCGCCGAGTTCCTCCGTACCCGACTCGCCGAGGATCAGGCCGGCCCGTCGCCCGTCGCCGGCGGCCCGATCCACGCGGCACTCGACCATCTGAGCACGACGGTGTCGGCCACGACGCTGGACGACGCCACGCGCGACCAGCTCGTCGCCCGCCTCAGGGAACTGACGCGTGCCTGGGCCCGGACCTCCGAGCCCGACACCGGGTCCCTCGAGTCCGCAACCGCGGACGAGATCTTCAGCCTGCTGGACGAACAGTTCGGGAGCGCGTGACGGTGCCCGGATCCGCCAGGCCGTACGACACACCACGTGGGAGTGAGACACCATTGGACACCTCTTCCGACTCGCTCGTCGAGGCGCTTCGGGCATCGCTGCTGGAGAACGAACGCCTCCGGCAGGAGAACGAACAGCTCGTCGACGAAGCGAACGAACCGCTCGCCGTCGTCGGCATGGCCTGCCGCCTTCCCGGCGGCGTGACCACTCCCGAGGGCCTGTGGGAGCTCGTCGCCGAAGGCCGTGACGGCGTCGGGCCGTTCCCGGAGGACCGCGGCTGGGACACGGAGGCGCTCTACCACCCGGACCCGGACCACCCGGGCACCAGCTACGTCCGCGAGGGCGGCTTCCTGCACGACGCCGCCGACTTCGACGCCGCCTTCTTCGGCATCTCGCCGCGCGAGGCGCTGACCATGGACCCGCAGCAGCGGCTCCTCCTGGAATGCTCCTGGGAGGCGCTGGAGCGCGCCGGGCTCGACCCCAAGTCCCTCGCGGGCGGCGACGCCGGCGTCTTCGTCGGCCTCATGTACCACGACTACCTGGGCAACACGAGCTCCGGCAGCCTCGCCTCCGGCCGCATCTCGTACACGCTCGGCCTCTCCGGCCCGGCGATGACCGTCGACACCGCCTGCTCCTCCTCGCTCGTCGCCCTCCACCAGGCGGGCCGCGCCCTGCGTTCCGGCGAGTGCTCGCTCGCCCTCGTCGGCGGTGCCACGGTCATGGCGACGCCGCAGGCGTTCGTCGAGCTGTCCCGGCAGCGACTGCTCGCCCCCGACGGCCGCTCCAAGTCCTTCTCCGCCGCCGCCGACGGCGCCGGCTGGTCCGAGGGCGTCGGCGTCATCGCCCTGGAGCGGCTCTCCGACGCCCAGCGCCTCGGCCACCGGGTCCTCGCGGTCGTCCGCGGCTCCGCCCTCAACCAGGACGGCGCCAGCTCCGGATTCAGCGCCCCCAACGGCCCCGCCCAGCAGCGGCTGATCCACCAGGCCCTGGAGAACGCCCGCCTGACGCCGGCCGACATCGACCTGGTCGAGGCGCACGGCACCGGCACCACCCTGGGCGACCCGATCGAGGCCCAGGCCCTGCTCGCCACGTACGGACAGGACCGGCCCGAAGACCGCCCGCTGCTGCTCGGCGCCCTGAAGTCGAACATCGGCCACACCCAGGCCGCCTCCGGTGTCCTCGGCGTGATGAAGACGGTCCTGTCGATCCGCCACGGCGAGGTGCCCGGACTCGTCCACCTGGACGAGCCCACGCCGCAGGTCGACTGGTCCCAGGGAGCCGTCGAGCCGGTCGCCGGCCTCCAGCCCTGGCCCGAGACCGGCGCCCCGCGCCGGGCGGCCGTCTCCTCCTTCGGCATCAGCGGCACCAACGCCCACGTCATCCTGGAGCAGGCCCCCGAGCCGCAGCCCGCCGCCGCGGACGCCGGCGACGGCGCGGCCGACGCGGACCCGCGGACCGCGGCCGAGGCCGTGACGGCCGACGCCGGCCAGGACGAGCGGCCCCTGCCCTGGGCGCTCACCGGCCGGTCCGCCGCCGCCCTGCGCGACCAGGCCGCCCGCCTCCTCGCGTTCGCCGACGCCCACCCGGAGACCGCGCCCGCCGACGTGAGCAGCGCGCTCGCCGCCCGTACCTTCTTCGAGCACCGCGCCGTCCTCGTCGGCCGCCACCGCTCCGAGTTCCTCGACGGCCTGCGCGAGCTCGCCGCGGGCGGCCAGTCCGCCGACACGGTGACCGGACGCGTCCGCGTCACGGGCCGCACCGTCTTCGTCTTCCCCGGCCAGGGCTCGCAGTGGGCCCGCATGGGCGTCGAACTCCTCGACACCGAGCCGGTGTTCGCCCGCGAGATGGAGGCCTGCGACCAGGCCCTGCGGTCGTACGTCGACTGGTCGCTGCTCGACGTCCTGCGTGAGGCGCCCGGCGCGCCGGGCCTCGACCGCGACGACGTCGTCCAGCCCGCGCTCTTCTCCGTCGCCGTCTCGCTCGCCGCCGTCTGGCGGGCCCGCGGGGTCCGTCCGGACGCCGTGCTCGGCCACAGCCAGGGCGAGATCGCCGCCGCGTACGTGGCGGGGGCGCTCAGCCTCGACGACGCGGTCCGCATCGTCGCGCTGCGCAGCCGGGAGATCGTGCGCACCCTCGCCGGCGGGGGCGGCATGGCCGCCGTCGCGCTCCCCTCCGACGAGGTGACGGCCCGCCTGGAGCCCTGGGGGGACCGGCTCGCGGTCGCCGCGGTCAACAGCCCCACCTCCTCGGTCGTCGCCGGCGACGCCGACGCCCTCGACGAGCTCGTCGAGCGCTGCAAGGCCGACGGCGTACGGGCCCGCCGGGTCCCCGTCAACTACGCCTCGCACACCCCGCAGGTCGACGTGCTGCGCGCCGCCCTCGCCGAGCAGCTGGCCCCGGTCGCGCCGAAGCGTGCCACGGTGCCGTTCTTCTCCACCGTCACCGGCGACTGGCTCGACACCACCGAGGCCGACGCCGCCTACTGGTTCCGCAACCTGCGCCTGCCGGTCCGGTTCGCCGACTCCGTCGCCGCGCTCGCCCGCCAGGGCTTCGACTCGTTCATCGAGGTCAGCCCGCACCCGGTGCTCGTCCCCGCCGTCGAGGAGACCCTCACCGGGCAGACCACCGCGTTCTGCGCCCTCGGCACCCTGCGCAACGGCCTCGGCGGCCGCGCCCAGCTCCTCGCCGCGCTCGGCGAGGCCTTCGCCGCCGGCGTGTCCGTGGACTGGCGGACGGTGCTGCCGGAAGGCACCGGCGCCCACGTCGACCTCCCCACGTACCCCTTCCAGCGCAAGCGCTTCTGGATCGACACCGTCACCTCGGGCGACACCGGCGACGACATCCTGTCCGCGCTGCCCGAGGAGGCCGACGACGAGGCCGACGAGCTGCGCGCCCGCCTCCTGAACGGCACGGCCGAGGAGCGCTACGCCGCCGCCCTCGACCTGGTCGTCCGTACGATCACGGCCGTCCTCCGGCACGGCTCGCCCGAGGACGTCGACGTCGACAGCCCCTTCCTCGACCTGGGCTTCGAGTCGCTCACCGCCCTGGAGGCCCGCAACCGGCTGAACCGGGCCACGGGCCTGACCATGCCGGTGACCACGCTCTTCGAGCAGCCCTCGCCCGCCGCCCTCGCCCGGTTCGTCGCCGAGCAGATCGACGCCCGCGCCGACGGCACCGAGCCGGAGGACGCGCTGCTGCGGGTCGCCGCCGAGCGCCGCCTCGCCGGGGCCGCCGACCGCATCCCGCTCTCCTTCGGCCAGCAGCGGCTGTGGACCCTCGACCAGCTGGTGCCCGACAGCCCCGCGTACAACGTGGTCATGGCCCTGCCGCTCGCCGGCGACCTGCGCCCCGAGGTGATGCGGCGGGCGGTCAACGAGGTCGTCCGCCGGCACGAGGCGCTGCGCACCACCTTCCCCAGCGCCGACGGCCGCCCCTGGCAGGAGATCGCCCCGACCCTCACCCTGGACGTGCCCGTCGTGGCCGCGGAGGGGGAGACCCCCGAGGAGCGGGAGGCCGCCTACGAGCGGCTGGTGGGCGAGGAGGCCCGCCACGTCTTCGACCTGGCGCGCGGTCCGCTGGCCCGGGTGACGCTGTTCCGGCTCGGCGACGACGAGCACCGCATGGTCGTCAACCTGCACCACATCATCGCCGACGCCTGGTCCGGCGGCGTGTTCGGCAGCGAGATCGAGACCGCCTACCGGGCCTTCGCCGAGGGCCGCGAGCCCGCGCTGCCCGCGCTGCCCGTGCAGTTCGCCGACTACGCCGTGTGGGAGCGGGACTCGCTCGACGCCGACGCGCTCGCCGCCCGCCTCGCGAACCTGCGGGACCTGCTCGGTGACGTCACGTCCGCCGTGAAGCTGCCCACCGACCGGCCGCGCCCGGCCGTCCAGCGCCTGCAGGGCGGTGCCACGAGCTTCCGCGTCGAGGGCGAACTCGCCGAGAGCCTGCGCGCGTTCAGCGCCGAGCAGGGCGTGACCCTGTTCACGACGCTGCTCGCCGCGCTCAAGGTGATCCTGCACCGGTACGCGGGGGAGACCGACGGCACCGGCGACGTCGTCGTCGGCAGCGCCATGGCCAACCGCCGCCACGAGGCCCTCCAGGACCTGGTCGGCTTCTTCGTCAACACCGTCGTGCTCAAGACCGGCCTCGGCGACGACCCGACCGTCGGCGAACTCCTCGCCCGGGTCTCGGAGACCGTGAAGCAGGGCTTCGAGTACCAGGACGTGCCGTACGACGCGCTCGTCGCGGAGCTGATCCCGGAGCGCGGCCCCGCCACCAACGGGCTGTTCCAGGTCGTCTTCGACATGAAGCGGCACAGCGGCGACTCCGGCCCCGGCGGTGCGGCCTTCGCCGACGTCATGGAGATCCACAACGACACGTCCAAGTTCGACGTCGAGATCTCGGTGACCGAACTGCCCGACGCGCTGCTCGTCGACGCCGAGTACGACAGCGACCTCTTCGACCACGACACCGTGGAGCGGCTGCTCGGCGGCTACCGGGTCGTCCTGGAGGCCTTCGCCGGCGCCCGCGAGCGGCGGGTCTCCGAACTCCCGGTCCTCACGCCGGAGATCGAGCGGCGGATCCTCGTCGACTGGAACGACACCGACCGCGTCTGGCCCGAGGAGCAGATCCGCTGCCTCCACACCCTCATCGAGGACCAGACGGACCGGACCCCGGACGCCGTCGCCGTCACCTTCGACGGCGAGGACGTCACCTTCGCCGACCTCGACCGCCGGGCCAACCGGGTCGCCCACCGGCTGCTCGCCATGGGCGTCGGGCCCGACCAGCCCGTCGCGATCTCGATGGAGCGGTCGGTCGAGATGGTCGTGGGCCTGCTGGCCGTCCTCAAGGCCGGCGGCGCCTACCTGCCGATCGACCCGACCTATCCGCGCCAGCGCGTGGCGTTCATGCTCGACGACACCGTGCCGCGGCTCCTGCTGACCCAGCGTCACCTGTTGGAACGGCTGCCCGAGCACCAGGCCGAGGTCCTCCTCCTGGACGACCCCGCCGAGTTCGCGGACCAGCCGGACAGCCGGCCGGAGAGCCCCGTGGGCATGGACGACCTGGTGTACATGATCTACACCTCCGGCTCCACCGGCCGCCCCAAGGCCGCGATGATGACCCACCGCGGCGTGGTCAACCGGCTGCTGTGGAAGCAGGAGTACTACGGGCTGACCCCGGACGACCGGATCCTGCAGAAGACGCCGTTCAGCTTCGACGTCTCGGTGTGGGAGTTCTTCTGGCCCCTCCTGACCGGCGCGCGGATGATCGTCGCCCGCCCCGAGGGCCACAAGGACCCCGAGTACCTCTCCACCCTCATCCAGGAGCAGGGCGTCACCACCCTGCACTTCGTCCCCTCCATGCTGCGCGTGTTCCTCCAGCACCCGGGCATCGAGGCCTGCACCTCGATCACCCGCGTGATCGCGAGCGGCGAGGACCTGCCGGCCACCTCGATCAAGGGCGTGTACGACCGGCTGCCCAACGCCACCGTCACCAACCTGTGGGGCGCCACCGAGTGCTCCGTCGACAGCACCTGCTGGGAATGCCCGCGGGACCTCGGCGGCGCCCCGGTCTCCATCGGCACGCCCATCGCCAACACGCAGATCTACATCCTCGACCGCAACCTGCGGCCGGTGCCGATCGGCGCGGCCGGCGAGGCGTACATCGGCGGCGTCGGCGTGGCCCGCGGCTACTTCAACCGGCCGGAGCTCACCGAGGAGAGGTTCGTCCCCGACCCGTTCAGCACGGTCCCGGGCGCCACGCTCTACAAGACGGGCGACCTGGCCCGCTTCCTGCCCGACGGCTCCATGGTGTTCCAGGGGCGTACGGACTTCCAGGTCAAGGTGCGCGGCATGCGCATCGAGCTCGGCGAGATCGAGGCGGGCCTGCGGGAGCACCCGGCCGTCCGAGACGTGGTCGTGATGGCGCGGGAGGTCACCGAGGGCCAGGACAAGCAGCTCGTCGCGTACGTGGTCCCCGGCGAGGACGCGGCCGTCCCGCAGGCCTCGGCCGAGGCACTGGAGGCGGAGCGCGAGCGGATCCTGGAGCAGGACGCGTCCGGCGCGGCGCTCGCGGAGCGGGTCCTCGCACTCGCCCCGCAGCGGGTCCTGGAGCTCGGTGCCGGCGACGGCGCCCTGATGGCCCGCGTCGCCCCGCACACCACCGCGTACGTGGCGACCGAGCCGTCCGGCGCGGCCGCCGGACGGATCCGCGAAGAGGTCCTGCCGGCCCTGCCCGAGGCGGTCGACGGCCAGGTCCTGCACCGGTCCGAGGAGGACCTGTCCGGCCTGGGCGCCGAGCCCTTCGACGCGGTGGTCCTCGACGCCGTCACCCGGCGCCTGCCCGACCCGGCCCGGCTGCGGGACGTCCTCACGGGCGCCCTCGACCTGGTGCGGCCCGGCGGCGCGATCGTCCTCGGCGGCATCCGGAGCCTGCCGCTCCTGGAGACCTTCCAGACCGAGGCCGAGGCGGCGGGCGCCGAGGCGGGTCTGACCGTCGGCAAGCTGAAGGAGCGGGTGCGCCGGCGGGCCGCCGACGAGCGGGAACTGGCGCTCGCGCCCGAGTTCTTCTCCGTCCTGCGGACCGAACTGCCGCGGATCTCCCGGGTGGAGGTGGCCCTGCGGCCCGCCGGTGACGAGGCCGACGACCTCGTCGCGTACGGCTACGACGTCGTCCTGCACCTGGACGGCGCCGCCGTCCCGAGCCCGGCCCGGGCGGCCTGGTCCTCGCTGGAGGACGTGCGCCGGATCCTGGCCGAGGAGCGGCCGGACGCCGTGGAGATCGACGCGGTGCCCAACCCGAGGACCGCCGCGGGTCGCGAGCTGGTGGCCGCGCTGGCCTCCGCCGCCGACGGCACCGCGGTCGCGGGCCTCGCCGGCGCCGGTGGTGCCCGTGGCCGGGGCGTCGACCCGGACGTCCTGCGGGCCCTCGCCGGCGAGCACGGCTACCTGGCCGACGCGGCCTGGGTCGGCGGGCGCTCCGACGGCGCCTACCGGGTGCTCTTCCGCCGCCCGGACAGCGCGTGCGCCGCGGACTGGACGGACCGCGACGAGCTGGGCCGGCCGCTGCTGCGGCACGCCAACCGCCCCGGGCTCGCCGAGCTCGGCACCTGGCTGACCTCGGAGGCCGGCACCTTCCTGCGGGACCGGGTCCCGGAGTTCATGGTGCCGTCCGCGATCGTCGCGCTCGACGGGTTCCCCGTCACCGCCAACGGCAAGCTCGACCGAGGTGCGCTGCCCCTCCCGAAGCGCGGTGTGCGCTCGACCGAGCAGGTCGTCCAGGCCCGCACCCGGTACGAGGAGCAGCTCGCCGAGATCTGGGCGGAGGTCCTCGGCCTGGAGGAGATCACCGTGGACCGGGGCTTCTTCGCCCTGGGCGGCGACTCCCTCCTCGGCATCCAGATGGTGAGCCGGGCGACCGCGAAGGGTCTGGCGCTCACGCCGCAGGACGTCTTCCAGAGCCCGACGATCCAGGAGCTCGCGGCGCTCGCCGAGTCCCGCGGTCCGGTCCGGGCGAAGGCCAAGGTGGAGCGCGACGCCGCGCTCCTGGAATGGGCGCGGACCCGCTTCCCGGACGCCGCCGACGCGTACCCCGCGACCGGCATGCAGCGCAACGCGCTGGAGTTCGTCGAGCGGGCGCCGGACTCGGGCGTCTACATCACCCACCAGCGCTTCCGCTTCCAGGGCAACAAGCTGGAGCCGGTCGCGCTGGAGAAGGCGTGGCAGTACACCATCGACCAGTTCCCGTCGCTGCGGTCCAGCTACGTGCGCGACGAGGACGACCGCTGGATCCAGGTGGTCCGCACCGGCGTGAAGATCGGCTTCGAGACGTTCGACCTGCGGGCCGCGTCCGACGTCGAGCAGGAGCGCCGGATCGCCGCCTTCATCGAGGCGGAACGGCGGCGCGGCTTCTACGACTCGCTGGGGAAGACGCGGCTCGGGCTGTTCCGGCTGGCCGACGACACGTGGGAGTACATCCACTTCTTCACGCTGCTCGCGCAGGACGGCTGGAGCGCGGCGATGATGGTCCGCACGCTCCTCGACACGTACGAGAACCTGTCGGCCGGCAAGGAGCCGCTGGTGATCCCGCCGGCGGCGGCCTACGGCGACTTCTGCCAGGAGCAGTCCGAGCGCGACATGAGCGGCGCGGAGGAGTTCTGGCAGAAGCAGCTGGACGGGGTGACGCTGCCGGGGGCGCGGATCACGCTGCCCGAGGAGGAGCGTCGTGCCGACGTCGCGATCCCGGTCCAGCAGGAGTTCGTGGTCGTCTCGGACGAGGACGCGGAGGGCATCACGCGGCTGGCGCGGAGCAACGGTCTCAGTGTCAACAGCGTGGTGTACGGCGCCTGGTCGCTGCTGCTGAGCGCGATCACCGGCTCGGACCGGGTGGTCAGCGGCGCGCTGATGTCGGGCCGCAGCACCACCTCGGTCGACGTCGACCAGGCGGCGGGCCTGATGTTCAACATCCTGCCGGTGGCGACGACGGTGGACCCCGACGCGGATCTGCTGACCTGGCTCACCGGGGTGCAGGACCGGATCAAGGCGATCAGCGACTACGAGTACGTGACGCCGGAGACGCTCCGGGAGCTGGGAGGTGGTCTGCAGACCACCGATCCGCTCTTCGAGAGCTACGTCGTCAACGAGAACGTGCCGGGCATGATCGCCGGCCTGGGACGTCTCATGTCGGTGCTCGGGGCGGCGACGCCGGTCCAGGTGCTCGCGCAGACGGAGCATCCGCTCCGGGTCGAGATCCACTTCACCGACCAGTTCTCGGTCATCGCGGCCAACCACCGCTCCGGCTATTTCCCGGACGGTGCGGTGGCCCGGTGGGTCCAGGAGTACGTGCACCTCCTTTCGGCCATGGTGGCTCATCCTGAGCGCAAAATCGGCGAGTTCGTGGCCGAGTTCTCCGAGCGCGTGTCGCGGGAGGCGTGAACTCCTCGTGAAGAAATGTGACGTGAGGGGGGTGTGCCCTATCTCGCTTACCAAGATCAGAAGCGTCATGTTAGGGTGGATCTCGCCAATGCACGTCACGTTGTTCCCCCCGGGGGTGGCTGGATTCGGTTGCCCCTGGGGGGGCTCACGGGGAGAACTGCGTGATATCTCGAACGACACATCGAGAAGAACCGCTGGAAGAAGTGGTACAAGGCCTGGAGGAGCTTCCTTCGCTGGTGCGTCTGCTGCGCGAGCGGGCCGGGCTCACTCAGGAAGAATTAGCATTCAATTCGGGGCTCAGCATTCGCACCATCTCCGATCTGGAGAGGGGTCGCACCACCGCGCCGCAGCGGCGCTCGATCGAACTGTTGGCCGATGCCCTGTGCGTCGAAGGGGACTCGCTGGAGCAGTTCCGCAGGACAGCGAGAGGCCGGTCTGTGGCCCAATGTCCCTCTTGCTCCGCCCGATGGCAGCTGGACGAACTGACCACCCAGCGCCGTTCCGCTTGATCCGCGGGCACACGCCCGCCGCCCCGCCGGCCGCGCTCTCGCGGCCGGCGGGCCCTGGATTCCACTTGATCCACCCTCTCTGACGGGCCCTCTGCCCCGCCCCCGCCGCCGTGTCGTCCCAGGCAGGCCGGGTGAAATTATTCGGCGTTCTCTTCGGTATGCCGAAAACCATTGAATGGGACTGCGTACGCCACGGGGGAAAGAAATGGCTGACGAGCAGAAGTATGTGGATTATCTGCGGCGCGCCACGGCCGAGATAAAAGACCTCAGGGAGCGCCTGGAGAAGGCGGGAGAGCGCTCCTCGGAACCGCTCGCCATCATCGGAATGGCATGCCGATTTCCGGGTGGAGTGACCACACCTGACGAACTCTGGCGGCTGGTCGAGGAAGGCCGTGACGCGGTCACCGGATTCCCCCGGGACCGCGGCTGGGACATCGCCGGGATCTACGACCCGGACCCCGAGGCCGTCGACAAGAGCTATGTTCGAGACGGCGGATTCCTTATGGACGCCGCCTCCTTCGACGCGGAGTACTTCGACATCAGCCCGCGCGAGGCGGCCACCGTCGACCCCCAGCACCGGCTGCTCCTGGAGTGCTCCGCCGAGGCCTTCGAACGCGCCGGCATCCGGCCCGACGCGCTGCGCGGCTCCCGCACCGGAGTGTTCAACGGCATCATGTCCTCCGGCCCTTCCACGGACACCGCCAGCATGGCCGCCGGCCGCGTCGCCTACGCCTTCGGCCTCGAAGGCCCGGCCGTCGTCGTCGACACCGCCTGCTCCTCCTCCCTCGTCGCCCTCCACCTGGCCGGACAGGCCCTGGCCGACGACGACTGCTCGCTCGCCCTGGTCGGCGGCGCCACCGTCATGACCACCCCCGACACCTTCGTCTACTTCAGCAGCCAGCGCGGGCTCGCCCCGGACGGCCGGTGCAAGTCCTACGGCGCGGGAGCCGACGGCACCGGCTTCGCGGAAGGCGTCGGAGTGCTGCTCGTCGAGCGGCTCTCCGACGCCCGCCGCCTCGGCCACCCCGTCCTCGCCGTGGTCCGCGGCACCGCCGTCAACCAGGACGGCCGGTCCAACGGCATCACCGCCCCCAACGGCCCCGCCCAGCAGCGCGTCATCCGCGCCGCCCTCGACCGGGCCCGCCTCACCCCCGCCGACGTCGACGTCATCGAGGGCCACGGCACCGGAACCCGCCTCGGCGACCCCATCGAGGCCCAGGCGCTCCTCGCCACCTACGGCGCGGACCGGCCCGCCGACCGCCCGCTGCTCCTCGGCTCCCTCAAGTCCAACATCGGCCACACCCAGGCCGCCGCCGGCGTCGCCGGCATCATCAAGACGGTCCTCGCCATGCGCCACGGAACCGTCCCCCCCACCCTGCACGCCGACGAGCCCACACCCCAGGTCGACTGGACCGCGGGCGCCGCCCGGCTGGTCACCGACGGGCCGGTCCCCTGGCCCGAGACCGGGCGGCCCCGCCGCGCGGCCGTCTCCTCCTTCGGCCTCAGCGGCACCAACGCCCACGTCATCCTCGAACAGGCCCCCGCCGCCGCCGAGTCCACCGAGTCCCGGACCGTCACCGGCACCGCACCCTGGCTCCTCTCCGCCCGCACCGAGGACGCCCTGCGCGCCCAGGCCGCCCGGCTCCGCGCCTGGGCCGAGCGCACCGAGGACGCCCACCCCGCCGACGTCGCCGCCGCCCTCGCCACCCGCCGCTCCGTCCTGCCCGTCCGCGCCGCCGTCCTCGGTACCGACCGCGCCGACCTGCTGCGCGGACTCGACGCCCTCGCCGCCGGCGAACCCACCGAGCACGCCGTCGCCGCCCACTCCCGCCGCCACGGCGGCACCGCCGTCCTCCTCACCGGACAGGGCGCCCAGCGGCCCGGCGCGGGCCAGGAGCTGTACGCGACGTACCCCGTCTTCGCCGAGGCCCTCGACGAGGTGTGCGCCGCCTTCGCCCCGTACCTCGAACGTCCCCTGAAGAGCGTCCTGTTCGCCCGGCCCGACACCGCCGACGCGCTGCTCCTCGACCGGACCGCCTACACCCAGGCCGCCACCTTCGCCCTGGAGACCGCCCTCTACCGGCTGACCGAGAGCTGGGGCCTGCGCCCCACCGCCCTCCTCGGCCACTCGATCGGCGAACTCACCGCCGCGCACCTCGCCGGGGTCTGGTCCCTGCCCGACGCCGTGAAGATCGTCGCCGAACGCGGCCGCCTCATGGACGCCCTGCCCGCCGGCGGCGCCATGGTCGCCGTCGCGGCCCCCGAGGACTGGGTCCGCACCCTCATGACCGGCCTCGGCATCGACGAGGACACCGCCGGCCAGGACGGCCCCACGGCCGGCATCGCCGCCGTCAACGGCCCCTCCGCCGTCGTGGTCTCCGGCGACGAGACGCTCGTCGCCAAGGTCGCCGCCGCCTGCCGCGCCGAAGGCGTCCGCACCAAACCGCTGCGCACCTCGCACGCCTTCCACTCCGCGCTCATGGACCCCATGCTCGAGGAGTTCGCGAAGGTCCTCGGCACCGTCACCGCCCACCCGCCGCGGCTCCCCGTCGTCTCCGACGTCACCGGCGAGCTCCTCACCGCCGAACAGGCCCGCTCGGCCGAGTACTGGGCCGACCACGTCCGCCGCACCGTCCGCTTCGCCGACGGCGTGCGCACCCTGTACGCCCGCGGCACCACCCGCTTCCTGGAGATCGGCCCCGACACGGCCCTCACCGCCGCCGCGCAGGACACCCTCGCCGGCGAACCCGAGGCCGACGGCGCCGTCTTCGCCGCCGTGCTCCGCCGAGGCCGCCCCGAGACCGGCACCCTGCTCGCCGCGCTCGCCCGCCTGCACACCGACGGAGCCGCCCTCGACTGGGACGCCGTCTGGGCAGGCCACCCCGTCCCGCACCTCGACCTGCCCACGTACGCCTTCCAGGGCACCCGCTACTGGGCCGCCCCGCACGAGGGCGGCACCGGTGCCGAGGGGCTCGGCCTCACCTCCGTCGACCACCCGTTCCTGCGCGCCGCCGCCGAACTCCCCGGCTCCGACGCCCTGGTGCTCACCGGACGCCTCTCCGCCGAGACCCACCCGTGGCTCGCCGACCACGCCATGTGGGGCACTGCCCTGCTGCCCGGCGCCGGACTGGTCGAGCTCGTCGCCCGCGCCGGCGAACTCGCCGCATGCCCCCTCGTACGGGACATCACCCTGCACGCCCCGCTGCGCGTGCCCGAGGACGCCGCGGTCCACCTCCGCGTCGCGCTCTCCGCGCCCGACGGCGAGGGCGCCCGCTCCCTCACCCTGCACTCCCGCGCCGAGGACGGCCTCCCCGACGACCCGTGGGAGCTCCAGGCGTCCGGCACCGTCGTGCCCGCCTCCGGCGACGACCCCGGCACCGACCCCGCCGTCGTCGAACTCGCCGGCACCTGGCCGCCGCAGGACGCCACCACCGTCGACATCGAGGGCGTCTACGAACGGCTCGCCACCCGCGGCTACGACTACGGCCCCGCCTTCCAGGGCGTCCGCGCCGTCTGGCGCCGCGACGCCGAGGTCTTCGCCGAGGTCGAGCTCCCCGACGCGCGCCACGGCGAGGCCGACGCCTTCGTCCTGCACCCGGCGCTGTGGGACGCCGCCCTCCAGGCCCTCATCCTCGTCGGCTACGACGACGTGGACGGAGACACCCGGCTCCCGTACGCCTGGCAGGACGTCGCCGTCCACGCCGAGGGCGCCGTCGCCCTGCGCGTCCGCATCGCCGCCGCCGACGAGCAGACGCTCTCCCTGACCGCCGTGGACCCGGCCGGGCTTCCCGTCGTCCGGGCCGGCACCATCCGCCTGCGCGACGTGTCCCCGGAGCAGTTCGCCGCACCCGACACCACGAGCGACGCCCTCTTCCAGGTCGAGTGGACCCCCTCCGAACTGCCGCTGCCCCAGGACGGCACCGGCCGCCCCGCGGGTGCCTGGGCCGCCGTCGGCCCCGACGACCTCCGGCTCAGCCGGGCCCTGCGCGCCCAGTGGGGCGACGGCCGCTGGTTCGCCGACACCGACGCCCTGCGGGCGGCCCTCGACGCCGGCACCGCGGCACCCGCCCTCGTCGTCCTCACCCACCCCGGCACCGACCCCGCCGACGACCTGCCCGAGGCCGTCCGGAAGGCCGCGACCGACACGCTCGCCCTCCTGAAGGAGTGGCTCGGCGACGAACGGCTCGCGTCGAGCCGGCTCGTCGTCGTCACCCGCGACGCGACCGGAACCGCCCCCACCGACCTCGCCGGCGCCGCCGTCTGGGGCATGCTGAGGACCGCGCAGACCGAACACCCGGACCGCTTCGTCCTCGTCGACACCGACGACACCGAAGCCTCCGCGGCCGCCCTGCCCAACGCCCTCGCCCTCGACGAGCCGCAGCTCGCGCTGCGCGACGGCGAACCGCTGGTGCCCCGGCTGCTCCGCGCCCAGGCCCCCACCCGTACCGACGCCACCGCCGGCACGGAGGAGACCGCCGCGGGACCCGACCTGTCCACCGGCACCGTCCTCGTCACCGGCGCCTTCGGCGCCCTCGGCAGCGCCCTCGCCCGCCACCTCGTCGTCCGCCACGGAGCCCGCAGCCTCCTGCTGCTCGGCCGGCGCGGCCCCGCCACCGAAGGCGCCGCCGACCTCCTGGAGGCGCTGCGGGACCTCGGCGCCGACGCCGAGGCCGTCGCCTGCGACGTCGCCGACCGGGACGCCCTCGCCGGCGTCCTCGACGCCCTCCCGGCCGACCGGCCGCTCACCGGAGTCGCCCACGTGGCCGGCGTCCTGTCCGACGGCATGCTGGAGACCCTGACCGACCGCCAGGTCCAGGACGTCCTGCGGCCCAAGACCGACGCCGCCTGGCACCTGCACCAGCTCACCCGCGGCCACGACCTGCGGATGTTCGCGCTCTTCTCCTCCCTGTCCGGCACCCTCGGCGGCGCCGGCCAGGCCAACTACGCCGCCGCCAACGTCTTCCTCGACGCCCTCGCCGCCCACCGCCACGCCCTCGGACTGCCCGCGCAG
This sequence comes from Streptomyces sp. NPDC002463, assembly GCF_042889835.1. Classification (NCBI taxonomy): domain Bacteria; kingdom Bacillati; phylum Actinomycetota; class Actinomycetes; order Kitasatosporales; family Streptomycetaceae; genus Streptomyces; species Streptomyces sp. NPDC002463. The sequence continues at coordinate 7,622 of NZ_JBIARL010000001.1, read as the reverse complement.
TCCCTGGCCTGGGGCGCCTGGGAGGCCGACGGAGGCATGGTCGACCGGCTCGCCGAGGCGGACCGCGCCCGCGCCGCCCGCGTCGGCCTCACCCCGCTCGGCACCGAGGAGGGCCTCGCCCTCTTCGACCTCGCCACCGCCACCGACGCGCCGGCCCTCGTCCCCGCCCGCCTCGACGTCCGCGCGCTGCGCCGGATGTTCACCCACGCCGAACAGGTGCCGCCGCTGCTCCGCGGCCTCGTCCGGCTCCCCAGGGCCAGGACCGCCGACCGCTCCGACCGGTCGGCCGCCCTGCGGGCCCGGCTGGCCGAACTGCCCGAGCAGGACCGGGCCCGCGAGGTCCTCGCCGTCGTCCGCGAACACGTCGCGGCCGTCCTCGGGCACGCCACTCCGGCGACCGTCGCCGTGGACCGGGGCTTCCTCGACCTGGGCCTCGACTCGCTCACCGGCATCGAGCTCCGCAACCGCCTCGACGCCGTCAGCGGACTCCGGCTGCCCTCCACGATGATCTTCGACTATCCGACGCCGCTGGCCATGGCCGAGTGGCTCGCCGGGCGCATCGTCCCCGCGGACACCGCCCCGAGCACGCCCACGGGACCGGCCCGGCCGGCCCGCCCGGAGCAGCGCGCGGCGGAGCACGCCATCAAGAACATGGCCGCCGACGAGCTGGTCCGGCTGGCACTCGGCCGCGACGCCTCATGACCGGCGCACCACGCACGCTCCCAGGACCGGCGCAGTAGCCGACTCGGTACGACACAACGGGGGATCAGTCCATGAACAGCACCACCGCGCCGACCCCGTCCTTCAGGAGCCTGAAGGACGACGACCTGACGACACCCGGCCGTCACGTCCTCGGCCGCGTCGACTTCACCCACGAGCCCTTCTCTCCCACCCTCGAGGCGGGACACCCGGCCGTCGGCATCCAGGCGGCCCAGTCCGTCGAGGAAGGCTTCGCCGAGGTGTGGACCTCCGACCGGCCCGTCGAGACGGGCCGGTCCGGGGAACTGTCCTACGCCGTCGACGGAGAGTTCCTCTTCTGCACCGCCCGCATCCCCGAGAGCGACGACTACGTCGACGCCACCGAGGCCGTCTACACCGAGGCCGTCGAACTGACCCGCTCCCTCGGCTACCCGCAGCTCTACCGCATCTGGCACTACATCAGCCGGATCAACGAGGAGAACGCCTCCGGCCTGGAGGTGTACCGCGAGTTCTGCGTGGGCCGCGCCCGCGCCCTCGAACGGTACGGAATGGCCGACAGCATGCCCGCCGCCACCGTCATCGGCGTGCACGGCGGCGGGATCGTCCTCTACCTCCTCGCCTGCCGCGAGGGCACCCAGGTCAACATCGACAACCCGCGCCAGGTGCCGCCCTACCACTACCCGAACCGCTACGGCCCGAAGGCCCCGAACTTCGCCCGCGCCACCTACCTCGCCCAGGACGGCGGCGGCGAACAGCTCTACGTCTCCGGCACCGCCGGCATCCTCGGCCACCGCACCATGCACGCCGACGACGTCGAGGCCCAGTGCCGCCTCGCCCTCGACAACATCGCCCACGTCATCGGCGGCCGGAACCTCTCCGTGCACGGCATCGGCCCCGGCTGCACCCTCGACGACCTGCGGGGCGTCAAGGTGTACGTACGCCACCGCTCCGACATCGCCCGCGTCGAGGAGATCTGCCGCGAGGCGCTCTCCCCGGCCGCGGACATCGTCTTCCTCAACGCCGACGTGTGCCGCGCCGACCTCCTCGTCGAACTGGAGGGCATCGTCGTCCGCGAGCAGGTGTCCCCGGCCCGCACCGTCCCCGCCTGGGAGCACCTGCCCGCCGCCCAGCAGCCGCAGTGGCGCGACCACCCCGCGTACGGACGCGTCCGCGCCACCCTCGCGGCCGCACCGCCCGTCGTCCGCCCCGGCGAGATCCGCGAACTGCGCGACAGGCTCGCCGAGGTCGCCGCCGGCCGGGCCCACATCCTGCAGATGGGCGACTGCGCGGAGAGCTTCTACGAAGGCACCCCGCACCACACCGGTACGAAGATCGCCCACCTGGACGCGCTCGCCGACCGGCTCGGCGAGCACACCCGGCTCCCCGTCCTGCGGATCGGACGCCTCGGCGGCCAGTACGCCAAGCCCCGCTCCCAGCCCACCGAGACCGTCGACGGCACCGAACTGCCCGTCTTCCGCGGCCACATGGTCAACGCCGAGGGCCGCTCGGCCGAGGCCCGCCGGCACGACCCCGTCCGCATGCTCTGGGCCTACCACTTCAGCGACGAGATCCAGCAGGCCCTGCGCGCCCACCGCGCCGCCACCTCCCTGCGCAGCCTCAACCCCGGCCCCTGGTCCAGCCACGACGCCCTCGTCATGGACTACACCGCCGCCCTCGTCCGCATCGACGAGACCACCGGCGAACCGTTCCTCGGATCCACGCACTTCCCGTGGATCGGCGAGCGCACCGGCGGCCCCGCCGACGCCCACGTCACCCTGCTCAGCGGCGTGGTCAACCCGATCGCCTGCAAGATCGGACCCCGCGCCACCCCCGAGAGCGTCCTGGAGCTCTGCCGCGCGCTCGACCCGCACCGCGAACCCGGGCGGCTCACCCTCATCAGCCGCATGGGCCGCGAAGCCGTCGGCACTGCCCTGCCCCCGCTCGTCCGCGCCGTCGGCGAGGCCGGCCACCCCGTCGTCTGGCTCTGCGACCCCATGCACGGCAACACCGTCAAACTGCCCACCGGCACCAAGGTCCGCCGCCTCGACGACCTCGTCGCCGAGACCCTCGCCTGCCGCGACGTCCTGCGCGCCCACGGACAGCACTTCGGCGGACTCCACCTGGAGACCGCCGCCGAGGACGTCACCGAATGCCTCGGCGGCCCCGTCCGCGACGCCTCCGACGTCGAACGCCACTACACGACGCTGTGCGACCCCCGGCTCAACCCCGAGCAGGCCGCCGAACTCGTCGACCGCGTCTTCGGCGAGGACCTCGCCCTCGACGGCCTCATCGGCCTGTCCTGACGCCGACCGCCCGCCCCCCAGGGCGTCTTCGGGCCGGCGGCCCGAACAGAACACCTTACGAAGCATCGAGAACGACAACGAGGGAAGTGCCGAAGTGCTGCGCAGCGACCTGATCCGGCCGATGCACGAACTGCTCCGCGCCCAGGCCGAGCGGTTCGGCGGGAAGACGGCCTTCTCCGACGCGGACCGCAGCGTCAGCTACGCCGAGCTCGAACGCCGCACCGGCCGGCTCGCCGGCCACTTCCGCGCCCTCGGCCTGCGGCGCGGCGACCGCGCCGCCCTCCACCTCGACAACGGCGTCGACATGGTCGAGGGCTACCACGCCGTCACCCGCGCCGCCGGCATCGCCGTCCCCGTCAACGCCCGACTGACCGGCGCCGAACTCGACCACGTCCTCACCGACGCCGGCGTCCGCCTCCTCGTCACCGACCCGGCCCACCTCGACGAGGTCCGGGACCTGCTGCCCCGGCACCCCGGCCTCGTCCTGGTCGTCACCGGCGACGCGCCCGCCGCCGAACTCCCCGACGGCGCCGTCCCGTTCTCCGCCCTCGCCGCCACCGAGCCCGCCGAGCCCGCCCGCGACGACCTCGGCCTCGACGAGCCGGCCTACATGCTGTACACCTCTGGCACCACCGGCCGCCCCAAGGGAGCCCTGTCCACCCAGCGCAACTCCCTGTGGACGATCGCCGCCTGCTACGCGCCGATGCTCGGCTTCTCCGAGGACGACCACGTGCTGTGGCCGCTGCCGCTCTCCCACTGCCTCGGCCACCACCTCGGCGTGCTCGGCGTCACCGCCGTCGGCGCGAGCGCCCACATCATGACCGCGTTCTCCGCGGGCGAGGCGCTCGACCTGCTCGGCAGCCGCGACTTCACCTTCCTGGCCGCCGTGCCCGCCATGTACCACCAGCTCGTCAGCGCCGTCGGCGAGCGCGACACCCCCCTGCCGACCGGCCTGAGGACCTGCCTCACCGCCGGCTCCGTCGCCGCCGAACCGCTGCGCGCCCTCGTACGGGAACGCCTCGGCACCGACCTCCTCGACAGCTACGGAACCACCGAGACCTGCGGCCCCATCACCTCCAACGCCCCCGGCGGCCCCCGCGTCCCCGGCTCCTGCGGGCCCGTCCTGCCCGGCCTCACCGTCCGCCTCGTCGACGCCGAGACGGGCGAGGACGTCCCCGAGGGCGCCGAGGGCGAGGTCTGGGTCGAGGGCCCGAACGTCATGCTCGGCTACTGGGACGCCGCCACCGCCACCGCCACGGCCCCCGCCGGCGGCGTCCACCGCACCGGCGACCTCGCCACCCGCGACGCCGACGGCTTCCTGACCGTCACCGGCCGCATCAAGGAACTCATCATCCGCGGCGGCCAGAACATCCACCCCGGCGAGGTCGAAGAAGTCCTCAGGGACGTCCCCGGCGTCCGCGACGCCGCCGTCGTCGGCGCCCCCCACGACGTCCTCGGCCAGGTGCCCGTCGCCCTCGTCGTGCCCGGCCCCGACGGCGTCGACCCGCGCCGGATCCTCGCCGCGAGCCGGGCCCGGCTCGCGTACCACAAGGTCCCCCAGGAGATCCACGCCGTCCGCGAGATCGTCCGGACCTCCTCCGGCAAGGTCGTCCGCGACGCCCTGCGCGACCTGCCGCGCCGACTGCTCGCCACCGGCACCGGCACCGTCGACGGCCTCTACCGTCCGGAATGGGCCCCCCTCTCCGAGCCCGCCCCGGCGGACACCTCCGCCTGGCAGGTGTACGGAGGCCACGGCGGCGACACCACGGCGCGGGCCCTGCCCGCCACCCCGGACCTCGCCGACGAGCTCGCCGCCCGCCTCACGGACGGACAGGACCGGCTCGTCGTCGTCCTCCGCGACGCCGTCGACGCGGCCCCCGGCGGCCCCGCCGACACCGCCGCCCCCGGCGGCGCGGCCGAGACCTGGGCCCGCCTGCGGTCGCTCCAGGCCGCCCACCCCGAGCGCCTCGTCCTCGTCGACCTCGACGACGACACCCTGCCCCTCGACACCCTGCGCGCCCTCGTCGAAACCGGCGAACCCCGCATCGCCGTCCGCGCCGGCACCGCCCTCGCGCCCCGGCTCGCCCCGGCCGCCGCACCCCACGCCGAGGCCCGCCCGCAGGCCCCCGAGGGCATCGCCGTCGTCACCGGACTCGGCGGCCCGCTCACCGACGCCGTCGCCGCCGCGGCCACCCAGCTCGTCACCGGCCACGGCGTCCGCCGACTGCTCCTCACCGGCCCCGAGACCGCCCGCCACACCGAACTGACGGCGGCGCTCACGGCGGCCGGAGCCCAGGTCGACACCGCCACCGAGCCCACCTCGGCCCCCGACGGCACGGTCGTCGCCCTCGTCCACGCCGACGAGGACGGAGCGGTCGACCTGCCCACCCTGTACGAGGCGGTGGACGGCCCCACGACCCTGCCCGCCCTCGTCGTGCTCGCCCCGCTCACCGCCGTCCTCGGCGCCGACGGCCAGGACGCCGCCGCGTCCACCACGGCCGCCGCGGCCCTCGTCCGGGCCCACCGGGCCCGCGGCGGCGCCGGCGCGCTGCTCGCCGCCTCCACCTGGGACGGCGACACCCCGGCGTACGTGGACACCGCCCTGACCGGCCCCGACGCCTGCCTGCTCGCCCCCGCCGAAGGACCGGAGCACCTCCTGCCGCCGCGCCTCACCGAGGCCGGAGACGCCTGGACGGCCGCCGACCCGCAGGTCCGCGCCGCCCTCACGGCCCGACTCGCCCCGCTCACCGACGAGGCGCGCCACGCGGAGCTCGAACGGCTCGTCCTCGACACGGTCGTCGCCGTCCTCGGAGGGAACACCCCCGCCCCCGCCGCCGCCGACCGCGCCTTCAAGGAACTCGGCCTGACCTCCCTCACGGCCGTACGACTCCGCAACCAGCTCGTCGAGACCACCGGCCTCGGACTCTCCGCCGCCGTGGCCTTCGACCACCCGACGCCCGCCGCGCTCGCCCGCCACATCGCCGCCCGCCTCACCGGCACCGACCGGGCGGTGCCGGCGTCGGTGGTGCGGCGCGGTGGTGCGGGTGTGGTGGACGAGCCGGTCGCGATCGTGGCGATGAGCTGCCGTTATCCCGGGGGAGTGGCGTCTCCGGAGGATCTGTGGAGCATGGTCGTCGAGGGTCGTGAGGGGATCTCCGAATTCCCGACCGACCGCGGCTGGGACCTCAACGCCCTCTTCGACACCGACCCGGACGCCCCCGGCACCTGCTACACGCGCCACGGCGGCTTCCTCCACGACGCCGGCGACTTCGACGCCGCCTTCTTCGGCATCGCCCCCGGCGAGGCCCTCGTGATGGACCCGCAGCAGCGGCTGCTGCTGGAAGTCTCGTGGGAGGCGATCGAGCGGGCGGGGATCGATCCGCTCGGGCTGCGGGGCTCGCGGACGGGTGTCTTCGCCGGCCTCATGCACCACGACTACGCCGAGCGCTTCGCCGGCGTGCCCCGCGAGCTGGAGGGCTACCTCGGCACCGCCGCCGCCGGCAGCGTCGCCTCCGGCCGCATCGCGTACACCCTGGGCCTGGAAGGCCCCGCCGTGACCGTGGACACGGCGTGCTCGTCGTCGCTGGTGGCGCTGCACCTCGCGGCGCAGGCGCTGCGACAGGGGGAGTGCGACCTCGCCCTCGCCGGCGGCGTCGCCATCATGTCCTCCCCGCAGGTCTTCCTCGACTTCTCGCGCCAGCGGGCCCTCTCGCCGGACGGCCGCTGCCGCGCGTTCGCGGCCGGCGCCAACGGCACCGGCTGGGCCGAGGGCGCGGGCATGATCCTGCTCGAACGGCTCTCCGACGCCGTCGAGAACGGCCACACGGTCCTCGCCGTACTCCGGGGATCGGCACTCAACCAGGACGGTGCGTCGAATGGTCTGACGGCGCCGAACGGTCCGTCGCAGCAGCGGGTGATTCGTGACGCGCTGGCGGTGGCGGGGTTGTCGGTGGGGGATGTGGATGTGGTGGAGGCCCATGGGACGGGGACGTCTCTGGGTGATCCGATCGAGGCCCAGGCGTTGTTGGAGACGTATGGGCAGGATCGTGAACGGCCGCTGCTACTCGGGTCGTTGAAGTCGAATCTTGGTCATGCGCAGGCTGCGGCCGGTGTGGGTGGTGTGATCAAGATGGTGATGGCGATGCGTGCGGGTGTGGTTCCGCGGACGTTGCATGTGGATGCGCCGTCGCCGCATGTGGACTGGTCGTCCGGTGCGGTGGAGCTGGTGACGCGGAATGTGGAGTGGCCGGATTCGGGTCGGGTGGCGCGGGCGGCGGTGTCGTCGTTCGGGATCAGCGGGACGAACGCGCACGTGATCGTGGAGGCCGCGCCTTCTGAGCCGTCGTCTCCTGAGTCTTCTGTGGATGCGTCTGTGGTGCCGTGGGTGGTGTCGGGGCGTGGTGTGGGGGCGTTGGAGGCGGGGCTTGCGGGTCTTGCCGGGGTGGCGGGTTCGCGGGTGGATGTGGGCTGGTCGTTGCTGGGGCGGCCGGTGTTCGAGGACCGGGGTGTGTTGCTGGCTTCCGCCGAGGGTGTGGTGGAGGCGGCCCGGGGGTCTGCCTCCAGTGGCATGGGGCTGGGGGTGTTGTTCTCCGGTCAGGGTGCCCAGCGGCTGGGGATGGG